>JBGSTR010000137.1:0-12030 GCA_041736365.1 Chromatiaceae bacterium
GACCCTCGCCATCGCCCGCCCAGGCCCGAGAGAGCCAGCAGTCGCTGCTCGCGGCGATCGCGAGCCTCCAGACCAACCACACACCGGCGCAGATTTCGGCCAGCATCGCCGCGGCACCCCAGTTCCCGGCCATCGAGGTCGACACCGCGTTCGTCGAGCGAGTCAAACAGACACTCAGTCGCGAGCGCGAGGATGTAATGCGCTCGGTCGACCGGGAAAAGATGTCCCCGGTGGATGCAGACCTGATCGATTTGATCGGGATGCTGTTCGAATACATGCTCAACGATCCGGTTTTGCCGAATCTGGCCAAGGCGCTCATGAGCCACCTGCATACGCCCTATCTTAAGGTGGCGCTGATCGATCGTCGGCTGCTGGTGGACAGCCAACACCCCGCGCGACGGCTGCTCGACCAGATGGTCGAGGCCGGGAGTGTCTGGGTCGAGGAAGGCAACCCGAGCCGCGGCCTATTCCCGGTCATGCAGCAGATCGTCGATCGAGTGCTGCAGGAGTTTCAACAGGACGTGGGTCTGTTCGACGAGCTCCTGCAGTTCCTCGAGGAGCGAATGCGCGATCAGCAACGGCGCAGCGACACCACCGAGCATCGAACCCAGGAGGCGGCGCGCGGTCGCGAGCGCCTGACGCTGGCCAAGCAACGGGTAAGCGATGAGCTCGAACGCCTGATCAGCCACTATGCGACCCCGGCCGAGGTAGCCGGCTTCCTGACCAAGACTTGGTCGGAGCACCTGGTATTTATCCTGCTGCGCGACCCCGAGCACGATGCTGGCGAGGCATGGAAACGCGCGCTGGACACGGCCCACGACCTAGCCGCCCTATTCGACCCTCGGGCGACGCCGGAGGCGAAGGATCGCGCGGTCGACAGCATCCCGTCGCTGCGCCGCGAGATCAACCGCACCGTACGCGCAATGGGCAGCTTCAGCCAGAGTGCCGTCGAAGCGCTGCACGGGCTGCTTGACGAGGCGGAGAGCAAGCAATCGGTGGACTTGGCGCGCCCCGAAACGCCGGCGACCCGTCCCGCGCCCGCGGTCCCGACTCCCAAGCCGGGGCAGGTGCCGACGCTCGCGACAACCGCGCTCAACGACGAGGATCTCTCGGAGGCGGAGCGGCAAATGGTTGCGCGCCTGCGCAATTTGCGGTTCGGCAATTGGTTCGAATTTACGGCGGAGCCCGGGTCCGCCCCGCGCCGGGTCAAGCTCTCCTGGATCAGCCCCCTGACCTCCACCTGCATGTTCGTGGATCGTGCCGGCATGCAGGCCGAGGTCAAGAGCCTACGCGATCTCGCGGGCGAGATGCTGGGCGGACGCGCCAAGCTCATTCCCCGGCCGAAACACCCCTTCATCGACCGTGCCATGCTCTCCATTCGCCGGGTGCTCCAGGGCAAGTCGAAGCCGAGCGCCGCGGCACAAGCTTCTACATAACACGATCTATTCGTCGCGATAGATTGTAATTTATAACTATATTATTCGATCCGGAAACGAAAAACGGGGCCAGAGGCCCCGTCAAACAGGCGCTGTAGCACAGCGCCTACCTCGCAGTCCCAATCAGATCATTTGCGGGTAATCCGCGATACCCGGGTTGCCCTTCACACCCTTGAGCTTCGGGGTGTTGAGCTTCGTGACCTTGACCGTCTTGGCGTCGCGCAGATAAGTCGCCACCGTCTCCCAGATCGGCTCGCCCGGTGACTGGCTTCCGACGGTTGCCCATCCGGCAACGACGTAGGTCTTGTCCGCCTCCACCTTGGTGCCGTCGTTCAGCGTCATGTCGGTGATGCGTTTGCCGATCGTCTCGTTGGGATCACACACATAGTCGAGCCCGCCGAGACGCACCATGTCCCCACCCTGTTGAACGTAGGGGTCGGTGTTGAAGAGGTTGTCGCAGACATCCTCGAGAATCGCCTTGATGTCCGCCCCGCTCATCTCGCGCCGATAGGTCTCCGGATAGGTGATGCAGGTCTGATCCATCACGTGATCCATGGTGATGGTCTCGCCCGGTGGAACCGTGGTGCCCCAGCGGAATCCGGGAGACAAGCTCACCTGGGCGTCGTTGACCTTCAACAACGCGTCGCAGATAACCTGATCGAAGGTCCCGTTGAAGTTGCCGCGCCGGAACAATGTCTCCTCCGCGGTGGCCAGCTTCTCTTCCAGCTTTTCCTTGTAGGGGGCGCGCGCCTCCGTGATGTACTTGGTCATCTCGGCGTTCGGCTCGAGCAGGTTCGAGAACACGGGGAGCAGGCGATAACGAAAGTCCTTCAGCTTCCCGTCCTTGACGTCGAGGTCCATGACGCCGAGGAATTTGCCGTTGGAGCCGGCATTGGTCACCACGGTCTTGCCGCTCGCGTTCTCGACGATGGTCGGCGCGGGCATGCCGTCGTGCGTATGTCCACCGAAGATCACGTCGATCCCGGTGACGCGCGAGGCCATTTTCAGGTCCACGTCCATGCCGTTGTGGGAGATGACCACCACCAGATCCGGCTTCTCGTCCTCGCGGAGCTGATCGACGACCTCCTGCATGCGCGCATCCTGGATGCCGAAGGTCCAGTCCGGAATAAAACGCTGCGGGTTGGCGATCGGCGTGTAGGGGAATGCCTGCCCGATTACCGCCACCTTGACACCACCGACCTCCTTGATGGTGTAGGGCTTGAACGCCAAACCGTCGTCCTCGTCGAAACCGCCGAAGTCGGCGAACCGATAGTCGAACAGCGCCTCCTCCCGAACCTTGACGTTTTGGGCCACGAAGTCGCCCTTGAAGGCGCCGATATTCTTGATCACCTCTTCATCCATGTAGGTGAACTCCCAGTGCCCGGTCATCACGTCGACGCCGAGCAGGTTGCAGGCACCGACCATGTCCATGCCGCGCGTCCAGTAGGCCGTGCCCGAGCCCTGCCAGGTATCGCCGCCATCCATCAGCAGGCTGTTGCCGTCGCCACGCTCGGCGCGAATCCGGTCAACCAAGGTCTTTAGATGAGCGAAACCGCCGACGCGGCCGTACTTCTCCGCGCCCTCGGCGAAATTCAGAAAGGTGAAGGCGTGGGCCTCGATGCCGCCCGGCTCGACATTGAAGTGCTTAAGGAACGCGTCCCCGACGATATGCGGCGGCTGCCCCAAGGCCCCCCCGATCCCGAGGTTTACATTCGGCTCGCGAAAATAGACCGGGTTCAACTGGGCATGGGTATCCGTGATGTGCAGCAGCGTGACATTACCGAATTTCGGGATCTCGTACAGATCCGACGGCTGCCGAGCAGCCGCGAACACCGATGACGGCAACATGCCGGCCGCACTCGCCAACCCCATCAGCTTGACAAACTCTCGTCGGGAAATGGACATTCCTAAGCTCTCCTCCGGTCTGTTTTAGTTTTCGAGGGCCGGCCGAGCATGGGCGATACGCCGGCGTATCCAAGTAGTATGCCTGGGATTGCGGGTACGACGCCACTAAGGCAAACAGTACCCCGATCTCGGGTTTACCAGCGTCGCGACCGCCGGACAGGCGCGCCGAGTCGCGGCGACGCAAGTGCAATAGACGCCGAAGGACTCAAGCGCGACCATGAGCCAACGAAGCCGACCGGGATGCGCCACCACCGCCTGATGCTCCGCTCGCCACCTTTGATCGCGCTCGCCGCGCACGCCCGGGGCTGGTGCTGGCTGCTGCCGATGTTACTTGCGGTACCGGCATTCGGCGCCGAGCGGACGCACGCTCCGGCGCAGGAAATTCGCATCGGAGTCCTCAGCCACCGCGGCGACGATGCCACCGATCGCCACTGGACGTCCACCGCCGATTACCTCACCCGCGCGCTGCCGGAGTACAGGTTCAGCATCGTGCCGCTGGATTTCGCCGCGGTGGATGACGCCGTGCGCGACGAGCGGATCGCTTTCGTCCTGACCAATTCGGCGATGTATGTCGGCCTCGAGGTGCGTCACCGGATTTCGCGCATCGCGACCATGCGCAACCGCATCGGCAACGTCGATCGCAACGTCTTCGGTGGCGTGATCTTCACGCGCGCGGACAACCCCCGGGTGCACGGCCTCGAAGACCTCAAGGGCCGATCACTGCTTGCAGTCGACCCGGGCTCGCTGGGCGGATTCCAAATGGCCTGGGGAGAGCTCAAGACACACGGGATCGATCCGCACCGAAATCTGTCGAAACTGGACTTCGCCGGCATCCACGACGAGGTTGTGCGCCAGATTGCCGCCGGCCGCTACGACGCGGGGACCGTGCGCACCGGCATACTCGAAAAGATGGCCGACGCGGGCGAGATCCGCCTCGCGGACTTTCGGATCCTAAACCCGCGATTCGATCTTGACTTCGCCTTCGCGCATAGCACGCCGCTGTTTCCCGAGTGGCCGTTCAGCAAGCTCGAGCACACCAACAATGCGCTTGCGCAGAGGGTCGCGATCGCCCTGCTGAGCATGCCTCCGAACCACCCGGCAGCGCGTGCCGGGGGCTACGCGGGGTGGACCGTACCGCTCGACTACCAAGCCGTCGAGCAATTGCTGCGGCGCCTGCATCTGCCCCCGTTCGACAAACCGTCGCCGTTCACGCTCGCTGACGCCGTCAAGCGCTATTGGGCGGGTGTCGTTCTCGGTGCTGCGGCGCTGTTGGTCATGGGTCTGCTCACCGGCTGGGTTATGCGGCTCAACACCCGCCTGGCACGCGCCAAGGCAAGCCTGGAGCAGCGACAGGAGCTGATCCTGAATTCGGTTGCCGAGGGCATCTACGGCGTGGATCTTCAGGGGCGTACCACATTCGTCAATCGCCCCATGGAGACGCTGACGGGTTGGGCGGCCAAGGAGCTGGTCGGCGCGAATCAGCACGAGCGACTGCATCACAGTCATGAAAGCGGACGCCGGCATCCCGCCGACGCATGCCCGATCTATGCAACCTTTCGCGATAGCCAGCCGCGTTTCGTCGACGACGACGTGTTCTGGCGCAAGGACGGCAGCAGCTTCCCGGTGGAGTACAGCGCGACGCCGATCCGCGACGAGCGCGGAGCCACGGTCGGCACGGTCGTCGTGTTTCGCGACGTTACGGAGCGCAAGCAAGCGGAGGAGCGGATCCGTCATCACCAGACGGAGCTCGCCCACGTCGCGCGCCTGAGCACCATCGGGGAGCTGGCCTCGGGGATCGCCCACGAGCTCAACCAACCGCTGACCGCGATCGCAACCAACGCCAGGGCCTGCGTGCGAATGCTTGAATCCGGTCACAGCAGCCGGGGGCAGTGCAGCGACGTGATCGATCGGATCGCGACCCAGGCGGAACGAGCCGGCGAGGTCATCCGGCAGATTCGGCACTTCATCCGCAAGGAGCAGCCGGACATCCGCCGGACCTCCCTACGCCAGATTCTCGACACCGTGGTGGGCCTGCTGCGGCCCGAGGCAAAGCGCGCCCGAGTCGATATCGTGCTCGACCCGCCGGCCGGCGCATTCGAGGTGATGACCCAAGAAATCCAGATCGAGCAGGTGCTGCTGAACCTGGGGCGCAATGCCATCGAGGCGATGGCCGAGACGGAGGGTCCGCGGTTTCTTACCCTGAGCGCACGCGCGACCGACGGCGACCGCGTGGAGCTGCGTGTCGCCGACACCGGCCCCGGCCTCAGTCCCGAGATCCTCGAACGCATGTTCGAGCCGTTCGTGACCACCAAGCCCCAGGGCCTTGGGTTGGGTCTATCGATCAGCGCCGGGATTGTTGCTGCCCACGGCGGCAAGCTAAGGTTCGAGCAGGCTCCGGGCGCCGGCGCCGTTTTCCGATTTGCGCTCGCACTCGCCCCGCGGGCGGGTTTTCATGAGGATGCCGATCCGGACGGGGCGTCGGCCGAGGTTCTCGTTGCGGAGCAGCCATGAGCAGGACATCAACCGACCCCACCGTATTCATCATCGACGACGACGCCGAGGTGCGCGAGGCGATCGGCCTCCTGATGGAGTCCGTGGGCCTCGCAACCGAGTGTTTCTCCTCCGCCCGAGAATATCTCGATCAATTCGACCCCGATCGCGCCGGCTGCCTGGTGCTCGATGTGCGGATGAAAGGCATGAGCGGTCTGGATCTCCAGGAGCGCCTGGTCCAGGAGGGCAACATCCACCCGCCGGTGATCATCATCACCGGCCACGGGGACGTGCCGATGGCGGTGCGCGCGGTAAAGGCAGGGGCGATCGACTTCATCGAAAAGCCTTTTCACGACCAGACACTGCTCGATGCCGTGCATCGGGCCTTCGACCAGGACGGCGAGAACCGGGGCGAGGCCTCACGGCTCGCGGACATCGAGGAACGAATCCAGCGCTTGACCCCGCGCGAGCGGGAGATCCTCCAGCAGGTGGTCGCCGGGAAGCGCAACAAGGTCATTGCCGCAGACCTGGGCATCAGTCAATCGACCGTCGAGGCGCACCGAGCCAAGGTCATGGAGAAGATGCACGCGCGCTCTCTCTCCGAGCTGATGCGTATGACCCTGGCCCTCGACCGGGGGCGATAGGGAACCCTGACCCATTGCGATTCCCGTCCGGGCCGGGGATCTTCCGGAATTTTCAGGTGCCTTTAGCGACAAGTAGATTGAGCGTTCCTAGAGTTGCGCCTCTCGGACCGCGGGCCGATCTAATGCCTGGAAGGCATTGGATACGTATATCCCTAGCGGAAAACCCTAATAGCCGATCCGGGATATCACAATGGCCGATGCTCGCCGGAAAGTGGATGATGCACAAGGTCGCACGGTCGGATCTTCAGTCCTCCGCATTGGGCTGTCTCGGCAATCGATTGAGCGTCGCCCGGCAAGGATGATGGCAGGCCCCGGATCGGCGGCTAAAACGAATTGCCGGCAGCCCAGCGACCTCGACCGCGGCCCCCCAGCCGCGTGGTCCGTTTCGCAAATCCCTGTTGCGACCATCGGATTCTGGATCGCGCCCGTGCTAGCATTGACATCTGCTGCGCGAGGCGCCGTGACGCGAACCCAACCGGTTTAGCCCGCAGCGGCGCCTGAGCAGGGTCTCGTACGGCGACGGCTCGAAAAAGAAGAACGAACAACCCTGGCGGACCGAGCGTTTCGGCTTCCGAGGGTCTAAAGCAACAACCAACCATCTGGAGAACCGATCCAATGTTGTCATTTCGCTATGCCCAGCGAGGCATTCTCGCCACGGCGCTTGGCGCCCTTGCCCTTGCCCTTGCCGCGGCCGGCGCGGCCGCTTACACATCCGATGTCGCACTCGAAGGCAATCCCGAGGCGGGCAAAGCGATTGCGATGGACCGTTCAAAAGGCAACTGCATCGCCTGCCACCTCATTCCCGGCGGAGATAGCCCCGGCGCGATTGGCCCGGCCTTGATCGCCATGCAGTCTCGCTACCCGGACAAGAATGCGCTCGCCGCCCAGATCTGGGACGCCACGGTCAAGAATCCCGAGGCGGTGATGCCGCCATTCGGTAAGCACCAGATCTTGACCGATCAGGAGTTTGCCGACGTCGTCGCCTACGTCTGGACCCTCTAAGCGAATCGCCACCGGAGGCACAACGCATGAAGAACACGCTCGTCAAGTTGACCGCGGCCGCACTCGTGTGTGCGTTCGCCAATCCCCTCTACGCCAGCACCCCGGAAGAGGACAAGGCGTCCTTCCAGGCCTATTTCGCGGAACGCTTTCCCGATGTCCCGTTCGACGACTACAAGAATGGGGTCTACTCGATCGACCCGGTTGGACGGGAGAACTGGGAGGCAATCGAGGAGTTCCCGCCCTATGAGAACGCCCTCGATTCCGGCAAGGAGATGTGGGAGACACCGTTCGCCAACGGCAAGACCTACAAGGACTGCTTCCCGGATGGACCCGCAATCGGCGCGAACTATCCGGTCTGGGACAAGGAGCGCAGCATGGTCGTCACGCTGCCGCTCGCGATCAACGAGTGTCGCGTCTCCAATGACGAGAAGCCGCTGAAGTACGCGAAGGGTCCGATCGCCGATCTCTTGGCCTACATCGAGATGGAATCGCGTGGCCAGGTCACGAACGTGGTGATCCCGTCGGACGACCCGAAGGCGCTGGAGGCCTATGAAAAGGGCAAGCATTTCTACTTTGCCCGCCGCGGTCAGTTCAACTTCTCCTGCGCCTCCTGCCATATGGGCAACTCGGGCACCACCCTGCGCACCGAGATCCTAAGCCCTGCGCTCGGGCACACTACGGGCTGGCCGGTGTACCGCTCCAAGTGGGGCGAGATGGGCACGCTGCACCGCCGCTTCAAAGGCTGCAACGAGCAGGTACGCGCAAAGGCGTTCGAGCCCCAAGGCGAGGAGTATCGCAATCTGGAGTTCTTTATGACTTACATGAGCAACGGCCAGGAGCTGAACGGACCCTCGGCCCGCAAGTAGGGCTATCGACAGCAGGCCGCGCCCGCCGCGGCGCGGCACCCTCAGGAGCATGACAGGAGTTTCGAAGCAATGAATAAGAAGAGAGTTTCCGCCGGCGTACTCGCCGCCGCCCTTCTGGTGGCGATCCCCGCCACGAGCGTGTGGGCCGCTCACCGATCCGACGCCGAGGCCGCCATCGCGGCAGCCAAGACGGCGCATGAGCAAGCTGTCGCGGCCGGTAAGGCGGACGAGGCTACGGCCGCGCTGATCAAGCAGGCCGAGGACTTGCTGCCTTCGCGCCAGTATACGAAGGCAATCGAGCTCGCCGAGCAGGCCGCGAAGGAAGATGCCTATGCGACGACCGCGGATGCAACGAGTGCGTCCGCTTCCGCATCCAGTGCCGAGGCCGACCAAGCCATCGCGGACGCCGAGGCGGCGCGCAAAAAGGCAGCCTCGGTGGGCGGGGAGTGGCGCGACACGGGATCCATGATCAAGGAGGCGCAAGACCTGGTGAAGTCGGGCGAATTCGACAAGGCCATCAAGCTCGCCAATGAGGCCAAGCTACAGGGCGAGATGGGTTACAAGCAGGCGTTGGCGGAGAAGAACGCCAGCTTCCCGTCCTACGTTCACGCCAAACAATGACCTGATGCGGGTCCCCGCCCGGTGCGGGGCCGCATCAAGCCGCCCTCAACGATTGACCCAGTATTCACCGCCTGTTTTAGGAGACCCGACATCATGAGATCGCCCGCAATACTCGTCACCGCCGCCGCGGTTGCCGCCACCCTATTCGCCACGCCGCTGCTCGCCGAAGACAACAAGATCACCCCCGCGCTCGAATCCGTTACGGTCATGCACGACGGCAAGTCCGTAACCATCCAACGCGGCCATGATCCGAACGCGCACGTACCGGAAGTCTTCCAGAAGACCGATCGCGGCTGCCCGCCGTTCTGCGTACAACCCATGCATTTGGCCCCGGGCGTCGAGTCCATCGGCGAGCTGGAGATACTCGACTACCTGAAGCGCGCACAGGACGACGACTCGATCCTGATCGTCGACTCGCGCACGCCGGATTGGGTGATGCGCGGCACCATCCCGGGATCGGTTAACGTGCCCTGGAACAAGATCAACATCGACACCGGCGGCACCTTTGAGACCCCGACCGAGGCCGATACCCTGAAGCACATCCTGGCAGACGAATTCGGCGCCGACGCGGGTGCCGACGGCAGTTGGGATTTCAGCAAGGCCAAGACCCTGGTGCTGTTCTGCAACGGTATCTGGTGCCCCCAGTCCTCCATCAACATCAAGACCCTGCTCGGCCTGGGCTATCCCCCGGAGAAGCTCAAGTGGTACCGCGGAGGGATGCAGGATTGGGTCAGCGTGGGCCTGACAACGGTCAAGCCCTGACCGGCTCGGCACTTATCAAATGACTCCAGGCGCCCTCGGGCGCCTTTTTTTCGACCAAGGATCTTACCGAGCGCGGCGTGTTGCGACAGCCGGTTTCAATGTACCGGGGCCGCGCCGGAATCTCGTTCGTCGATATAGGTGATCAGCTTATCGATCTCGGCTTGCTTGGACGGGTCAATCCGCTTGGCCTCTACCAGCGCGGCACGGGCCAGCGCATAGTCCCCGGCGTGCAGATACGCCACGCTCATGCCGACGAAGGCGTCGGCGTTCGCGCCATCGAGCATGATCGCCTTGCGAAACGCCTCGATCGCCGGGTCGTACTCTTGCTTCAGGACCAACGCCCCGCCCAAACGGGTGTATGCCAGGGTCGAGCCGGGATCCTGATCGACTGCCTGTCGCAATAGGGCTATGGCGGCATCGATCTCGCCGGCCTTGAGCTTGGATTCACCTTCCGAGATCAGACTCGCGCCGTCGGCGGCAAGCGCCATCCACGAGCCACAAAGCAACAGGGCGAGCAACAGAAGGCTCAAGCGGTTCATGGTTCATTTCTCCTTGGGGGCAAAAAAGAAACGGCCACGTCCGAGTGAATCGGACGCGGCCGTCGTTCAGCGGGTCGCCAACTCTATTTCAAGGCACCCTTTCCGTAGCGCTTCTCGAAGCCGGCGCGGACCTTGTCGATGGCCTCCTTGTCCATTCCGTTGAAGTACCAATCGTGCCCGGGGATGGGCTTAAAGTACTTGTCCAGCATGGCGGTGGCGAACTCCTCGTTGCCGTCCTTCTTGTGCACAACCTCCTTGAGCTCCGGGATCCACTCGAAGTAGGTGTTCTTGGCCACGTCGTAGATGCCGTGCCACCAGGTGTAATCGGGGCCGTTCATCGAGGCGCCATGGCGGGCGCGGCGGCCCTCGTGGTGCCAGATCTCCCACCAGGTCCACTCGATCTTCTCGTCGAACGGGGCCGGGGTCACGTAGCCGTTGTCCTTCAGCTCCACCATGATTGCGGCGATGGGCTTGGCGAACTTCTCGTTGTAGAGATCGACCACCCCGTCGAACTGGCTGTAGTGGCCCTCGATGACGCTGGTGGCGTGGCAGCCGAAGCACACCTTTTCCATCTTGGCGCGGCGGTCCTTCCAGGTCAGGACCTCGATCACCTTGGAGCCCTTGGCCTCGTCGCCCACCTTGGGGATCTCCTTGCCTTCGGGCACGTCGAACTCGTTGCCGTCTTCGAGCTTGACCAGGTTGATCTTGGAGGAGATTGGCGGACGCAGCGTCCAGGAGATGCGCTCACCGACGTTGTGAGTCTTTTCGATACCGGGTCCCGCGCTCATGTGACAGGTGGCACAGGTCGGCGCGGCGGAGTAATCAACGCCGGCGACCCACTTGTCGGAATCCAGATTCATTTCCTCCGTCTGGGCGCGATAGATGATGCCGTGCTTGGACTCGTTGTAGACCTCGATCTGCGGATGATCGGGTCCGACGTGGCACTTGCCGCAGGTGTCAGGGGTGCGGGCCTGTGCGCGCGAGAACCTATGACGACCATGACAGGCCGTGCACGAGCCCTTGGATCCGTCGGGGTTGATGCGGCCAATGCCGGTATTGGGCCAGCTGCCGGGCAGCGGACGGCCCTTGTTCTTGCCCTCGGTCTCGAATTCGAGGACGCCGCCGTGACACTGGCGGCAACCGGCGTTGACCGCCTCGGGTCCGCCAACGACCTCACCCAGCAGGTTGTCCAGGGAGGCGAGGATGTCGCCGGCCTTGGCATGGTGCGACCCGTCCATCTCCTGAAACTCGGTGTCGTGACACTTGGAGCAGTCCTTGGGCGTGACCACGATGGAGATCAGTGCATCCTCGTGCTTGAAGGCGTCTACCTCACCTTCCTTGGCCTCGTGGCAATCCAGGCAGTTAACGCCGTTCTGGCCGTGCTGGCTGTGGTTCCACTCCCAGTACAGTCCGGGGCTCTCGGTCATATGACAATCCACGCATTCCTGCCCGCGCGGGTCTCCCCAGTCTTTTCCGACCTCGCCCGCGGGACGCGCCGCCTGGGCCATGGACCCCCCGGCCAGGAGCCCAACACCGATGCACAGGCCGGCGATCTTCAAAGGCCAGCGATCTTGGCTACGTCGCCTCATAGAAATACTCCTCTCAGTTTTTCGTTGTGCGGACGCCACACCGTTCCGGCCCCTGTGCGGGGTTCAACCCCCCCGCGGCGGCCGCAGCCGACGCGAGCATGGGTCGCAACGGATCGTGCGGCTTGAACGTGCGTTGCCTTCCGCATTGGGAGGCTGCCGATCGCGCCCCCGAGCGA
>JBGSTR010000152.1:0-4651 GCA_041736365.1 Chromatiaceae bacterium
ACCGCCGGACTGCGTCCGCGGCCGCTCACCGCCGATCGGCACGTGCGGGTCATGTCTACGCTGCTGAACTGGGGGCCGGACGCCGGCTGGCGCGACCGCATCATCCCGGAGTGCGATCCGACCCGTCTGATCCGCGAGCAGTACCTGGACTACGACGTCGGCATCGAGGTGGAGTCCAAGGGCCTGCGGCTCGGCGAGCAGCGCATTCAGACCTTCTCTGTCAAGCGCTTTCCCGACCGCGCAGCCTTCGGCCTGGCCGCACGCTTCCTCGGCGATCCCTTCTCCGGCTCGCGCGGACTGCGTCACAACGTGCTCATCACCCTGAATCTGTACTTCCCCGATGCCGAGGCGGCACGGGTGAAGCTGACCTCCCGCTCCCAATGGGCCGCCCATCAGGTCACCGGCAATCTGGCCCACTACCTGCCGCGCCTCGCTCACCACAAGCGTGACTTCGATGCCCTGTTTGGGCGCCTGGACCACGGGGACCGCCCGCTCCAAGCCTACCTCGGTCTTGTGATGTTCTCCGCGCCCGCGGAGGCCTCCGCCGCCGCTTCGAACCTGCGCACCTATTGGCGTGAGCTGGGTTTCCAGATCCTGCCCGACCGCTTCTTCGTCCTACCCTTGTTCCTGAACTGCCTGCCCTTCGGGGCGGACCGGGGGGCCGTTCGCACCAGCTTTCGGTATCGCACGCTATCCGCCTCCCACGCGGTGACGCTCATGCCGGTCTTCGGCGACTGGAAGGGGACCGGTACACCGGTGGTCAACCTGGTGGGGCGCACCGGTCAGCTCATGGACCTGAGCCTCTTCGACTCGGCGACCAACTACAACGCAGTGATTGCCGCCTCCTCGGGGGCGGGCAAGTCGTTCCTGGCCAACGAGATCCTCTCGACGAATCTCAGTGTCGGAGGGCGCTGCTGGGTGATCGACGTGGGCCGCAGCTACGCGAACCTGTGCGAGGCCCTGGGCGGCCAGTTCGTGGCCTTCGCCGCCGATTCCAACATCGTGCTGAATCCTTTCGAGCTGATTCAGAGCTGGGACGAGGAGGCCGACGTGATCGCCGCCCTGGTCACCGCCATGGCCGCGCCGACCCAGCCACTGGGCGATTACCGCACCGCCGGCCTCAAGCGCATCTTGCGTGAGCTGTGGGACAGCCATCGGAGCAACATGGACGTGGACCTGATCGCTCAGGCGCTGCTCGCCTGCGAGGACGAGCGACTGCGGGACGTGGGTGTGCAGCTCTACCCATTTACTGCTCAGGGCGAGTATGGACGGTGGTTCCACGGCCGCAACACCATGGACTTCAGCGCCGAGCTGGTGGTCCTGGAGCTCGAAGAGCTGAAGGGGCGCAAGCACCTCCAGCAGGTGATCCTGCTGCAGCTCATCTTCCAGATTCAGCAGGCGATGTACCTGGGGGAACGGTCCCGGCAGAAGCTGGTGCTGATCGACGAGGCCTGGGATCTGCTGACTCAGGGCGACGTGGCGAAGTTCATCGAGCACGGCTACCGACGCTTTCGCAAGTACAACGGGGCGGCAATCACCGTCACCCAGTCCCTCGCCGACCTGTACACCAACCCGACCGGACGAGCGATCGCGGACAACAGCGCCCACACCCTGCTGCTCGCGCAACCCGGCCACGCCATCGATCAGCTCAAGGCCGACCACCGCCTGCCCATGACCGATGCCGGGGCCGAGCTGCTCAAGACGGTCCACACGGTCCCCGGCGCCTATTCCGAGATCATGACCCTAACCGACATGGGTGCGGGAATCGGGCGGTTGGTCGTCGACCCCTTCCGCCAGCTCCTGTACTCCACCAAGCCCTCGGACGTCGCCGCGATCCGCCGGCTGCGCGACCAGGGGTTGAGCGTCGAGCAGGCCATCAACCGCCTGCTCGATGAGGGGCGTGCCGCGGAGACCGCCCATGCCACCTGAGGTACCCGCCGGGCCGCGACGACGCAGGCCCAATTGCACATTGATCCTGGCCGCGGTACCGGTCATTGGCCTGGCCGGCGGCTACTTCGGCGCCGAGATCGTCCCGGGCCCGTTGCGCGACGCCTGCAGGACCCGCCCTCCGGTTGTGATCGCCGATGTAGCGGACGCACTGGACGGCGTTGACGCGAGCGACGCAGACGCCGTCATCGCCCGCTACAAAGGCGCCGCCGCCCGTTTGGCCGACAGCGGTGTCCTGGTGCTCGACGCCCAGGCTGTTCTTGCCGGCCCGGAGGATCTGTACCTCAGGCTTTCGGGGACCGCCCCATGACCGTCCGATTGCGTCGCTTTCTCATATTCGCGCCGCTTGTCCTGCTTCTAGTCGTCGGCGTTATGTTCTACGGGGGCAGCCGCTACCTGGTCGCCGTCAACGATCAGGTGGCCAAGTGTCTCCCACCGTACCGGGTCTTCCTGGTGGATCGCCACGACCGCGTTTTGGAACGCGGGGGTCTCTACGCCTTCTTTGCCGGGGAGCGGATGGCGCCGTTTTTCCCGCTGGAGCGGATAGTCATCAAACGGGTGGTGGGCGGCCCGGGAGACCATGTGGCGGTCACGCCCGACACCACCAGGGTCAACGGCGAGACCGTCGGCGAAGGACTGGATCTGGCCCGTACCCTGGGTCGGCCCGCAAGCCGCTACACGCGCGACCTGGATCTGTCGCAGGACGAGCTGTGGATCATGGGCGCCACGCGCGACAGCTTCGATTCGCGCTACTGGGGTCCGTTGCCGAGGCACGGGATCATCGGGCGGGCCTATGCGCTCTTTTGACCGCCGCCCGTTCGCTGCCGCCCTTTTGGTCACGATTGCCGCGTCCGCATCCGCGGATTCGACCGATCGGGCTGAGCTACGTGCGTTGCGCAATCAGGCCGCATCGATCGAGGACGCGGCGAGCACTGTGCCGCGACCCGGTTGGCTCGCCGAACACCCGCAGCCCGAGGCGGCGAGGGCGGGGGAGGCGGTCGGACAAATCGAAAGCAGACGTTTGCCCGATTTGGTCGGCGCCCGCGTGTCCCACGCGCCCGACGCTCGGACACTCTCCGAGGAGAGCGTCACGATCCTCGTCTCCCGTTCCCTGGGCCCGGCGGCCCTGCGCGACATCTTTAGGGCCGCAGCCCAGCCCGGCGTGCGCGTTGTCTTTCGCGGCGTGGCCCGGGGGGAGCGGCTCATGGATTTCGTCCGCGAGGTCCATTCCCTGATCCGCGGGCTCGAGCCGGTCCCCGCGGTCGCGATCGACCCCATGCCGTTTCGGGCGTCGGAAGCCGACGCCGTGCCGTTGATGCTGCTGAATGGACCCGAGGGCGAGATTGCCAGGGTCGCCGGCCTCAGCGATCCCAAGTGGTTGCGGGAACAGGTGGCGGCCGGTCGGGTGGGGGACTTCGGTGTCCGAGGTCCGGTCTCGGCAATCGCCGAGCCCGACATGATCGAGGAGATTCAACACCGAATTGCCACCCTCGATCTGCACACCCTGCGCGACCAGGCAATCGCGCGTTTCTGGAGGCGCGCCCAATTCGAGCACCTGCCGGCCGCCACCCAAGCCCGCGAGCGCCGCATCGACCCGACCGTCGAGGCCAAGGCCGACATCACGCTCCCGGACGGCCGCGCCCTGGTGCGTGCCGGTGAGCGCACCAATCCGCTCGATCATCTGCCGTTCGCCCTGCGGCTCGTGGTGTTCGATCCCACCGAGCCGGGCCAGGTCCAGACGGCCCGGGCGCTCGGTGAGACTTCGGGGGCCGCACGGCTACTTTATCTCGCGACACGGTTCGATCGCGAAGCGGGATGGGAGGGGTTTCGGGCCGTCGAGGACACCCTCGATGAGCCCGTCTACCTCCTCACGCCCGATGTGCGCGAGCGCTTTGGACTGGAGCGCGTACCGGCGACCGTGGAGGTAAAAGACCGATCCTTCCTGGTGCGCGAGTACCCGCCGGAGCGGCCTTGATGCATGCCGCGCAACGATTCCGGTGTTGTAGGCCACTTATCGTTTTGCTCCTCGCGACCATCTTGGTCGAGTCCGGCGCGCAAGTGCGTGCCGCCGACCCTGCCTGCCCGGATGCAGAGCTTTTTTCCGGCAAGCTCATCACCGACATCTGCTGGGCCTGTCTCTTCCCGGTGCGCATCGCCGGTCTCGCGATGTTCGGCGGCCAGGTTCCCGATGGCGCCGCATCCGGCGCTCTCTGCGGCTGCAACGACGCGCTCGGCGTTCCCCATCCCGGGTTTACCGTCGGCCTGTGGGAGCCAGCCCGCCTCGTCGAGCTGGTTCATTCGCCGCGCTGCTCGCCGGCGCTCGGCGGCATCCGTCTGCCGATGGGCAGCCGCCGGCTGATGGGCACGGCCGGGCAGGCCGAGTACGACTCGAGCGACACCGCTTTCTACAACTACCACTGGTACGCCTTCCCGCTCCTGATCCTGCTCGACCTCTTCTGGGACGACCGCTGCAACCCGGACGGCTACACCGACTTCGACGTGCTCTATCTCTCGGAGCTCGATCCGACCTGGAACCACGACGAGCTGGCCTTTTTCACGAACCCGGAGGCGGCCTGGCTCGCAAACCCGGTGGCCCTCGCGGCCTGTCTCGCGGACGGGGCCGCCGCGACAGCTGGCACCCCGATCGACGCGCTCTTCTGGTGTGCCGGTACCTGGGGAAACCTGTACCCCTTCACCGGTCGCG
>JBGSTR010000465.1:0-3109 GCA_041736365.1 Chromatiaceae bacterium
GCGGGTTGGCGGCCAGCGCCCGCACCAGGGCGACGCGCTGGCGCTCGCCACCGGAGAGTGTGGCGATGCGCCGGGACAGCAGCGGGCCGATGCCGGTGATCTCCACCAGCTGGTCCAGCAGTGGCCGGTACTCGGCCTCCGGGATGCGCCGCGCCCGGGCGCTGTAGCGCAGGTTGTCCAGCACCGCCAGATGCGGGAAGAGGCCCAGTTGCTGGGGGACGTAGCCGAGCCGGCGACGTTCCATGGGCAGCCGCGTGATGTCCTCGCCGGCGAGAAGCGCCGTGCCCCCCGTCACCGGCAGCACCCCAAGGAGGGTGTTGAGCAGCGTGCTCTTGCCCGAACCGGAGGGGCCCAGCACCGCGTGGCACTCGCCTTCGCCGACGCGCAGCGAAATGCCGTCGAGGCGAAAGCCACCGGCCAGGGTGGAAAGCTGCGTCACATCAAGCACGGGCGGTCCTCGCCAGCAGGCGCCGGGCGGCATAGAGCGCCGTAAGACCGATGACCACCAGGATCAGGATCAGCGCCACCGTGCCTTCGATGTCGGCCGCTGACAGGCGCATGAAGATGGCGATGGGCAGGGTCTCGGTGCGCATGGCCATGGAGCCGGCCACCATCAGGGTGGCGCCGAACTCGCCGAGCGCCTTGGCCCAGGTGAGGATGAAGGCGGCGATGAGGCCGTTGCGCGCCAGGGGCAGAGTGACCGTGAAAAAGCCGTGGCGTGGGGTCGCTCCCAGGGTGCGGGCCACGGTCTCCAGCTCCACCGGCACCTCGTCGAAGGCGGTCTTGAGCATGCGCACCGACAGCCCCAGGATGGTGACGAACTGGGCCAGCACGATACCGGCGAAGGTGAACACGAAATAGACCAGGTTCTCCTGGATCCACTCGCCCAACGGGTTGTTGAAGAAGATCAGGATGATGGCCCCCAGCGCCGCCGGGGAGACGATGATGGGAAACTCCAGCACCGTCTCGGCCGCCTCCTTGCCGGGAAACTCATGGCGCGACAGCGCATAGGCCGCGGGGATGGCGAGCACCAGCGCCAGCCCGGTGGCGACCGTGGCTGCCAGCAGCGACAACTGCACGGAAAAGAAGCTGCGCTCCGAAAACAGGGTTCGGCTCAGCGTTTCACCGTCGAGGAACCAGGCCAGCGAGCCGATCAGCCCGGCATAGAGGGCCAGCACCGCCAGCGCGGCGGCGATGCTGACCCGAATCCCTCCGGGCCTTCCGGTCACTGCTTCATGACCTTCTTCGGATCGACGGTCTCGCGCAGGTTCAGCCATTCCTTGGGCACCACGTACTCGCCGCCTACCGGCTTGACGGCGCCGATCCACTTGAAGGCCGCCTCAGGATCGGCGAAATAGCTGTACTTGGCATAGATCGCCTGGCCTTCCGGGCCGGTGAGGAAGTCGATGAACTGCTGGGCGAGCTTTGGTTGCTTGCTGAATTTGCTGATGGCGATGGGGATGTAGCCGACGCGCGGGATTTGTTCCTTCGGCAGCGCGATGGTCTCGATGCGCTCCGGATCCCAGTAGTGGAACACGCGCCAGCCAATCACCGCGTCGGCGAGCTTGAGCGAGATCGCCGTCGCGGTCTGCTCGCAGGAGCCGGTGTAGTTCTTGATGTTGGCCTTGAGGGCCTCCCGTTCCTCCTTGGTCAGTTGGTTCTCGAAGATCTCCACCGCATAGGCGCCGACGCACACCCCCTCGGGGTTGGCGATGGCCACCCGCAGGCCGGGCTTGAGCAGGTCCTTCAGACCGTGGATGTTGTGCGGATTGCCCTTGTAGACGTTGATGGCCGGCACCGCGTAGACGATGATCTTCTCCGTCTCGGGCAGCACATAGCCCTCGCGCTTGGCCAGCTCCATATAGTCGGAGGAGCCGGGGAAGTAGAGATCGCCCTGTTTGCCGAGCTTCATCTGCGACAGGACGATGCCCGAGCCGCCGAACACCAGGTCCACCTTGACGCCGGTCTTCTCCTCGAAGGCCTTGGCGGCCTCGGTGGTGGGCGGCACCGTGGCGGCGCCGGCGTAGACCAGCAGCGAGTCGGCCGCCTGGGCAAGGTTGATGCTCAGGCCAACGGCAAGGCCGGCCAGGGATGCAACCAGGCGGTTGAGGGTGCGACGCTTCATGGATGAGACTCCTGTGCAGGGGTTGAGCGGACTTCGGTGAAAAACGTGGTTCATCGGCTTACTGGGCCACGGCCAGGACGATGTGCGAGGCCTTGATGAGGGCGCAGGCGCGCGCCCCAGGCTTCAGCCCCAGGGACTGGATGCTTTCGTTGGTGACGATGGCGGACACCGATTTGCCGCCGCCGATGTCGAGCACCACCTCGCCGTTGACCGCGCCTTCCCGCGCCGAGGCGACGGTGCCGCACAGACGGTTGCGGGCGGATGTCCTGAGGCTCTCGTTGGTGGTGAGGATGACCCAGGGCGCCTTGATCAGGGCCACGGCGGGCTTGCCGGCGGCGAGATTCAGGCCGTCGACGCTGGCGTTGGTGATGATGGCGGTGAGCACCTGGCCGCCGCCGATATCGAGAGTCACCTCGGCGTTGACCGCCCCCTTGGTGACGGCGGTGACGGTGCCGGGAAATTCGTTACGTGCGCTGGTCTGCATGGTCGGTCTCCTGATTGGACGGGATGAAAAGCCCGGGTTGGGCGGAAATGGCGCGGCGGCTGGACGGCGGGCCGACGCGCCGGGTGATCGCCTCGAGCACGCCGGCGGCGATGCGTGCCGGGCGCTCGGCCAGACCGGTTACCTTGGCCCCGGCCGGCACCACCTCGACGCACTTGGTCTTCTCGACCACCGTGACGCCGTGATGGATCAGCCCGCGCAGCACGCCGGTCTTCGGTGCGGCGATGGGGGTGTCGTCGATGTGGGCGACCACCTGGCCCACCCTGACCGTGCCGCCAATGTTCAAATCCGTGCGCAACACGCCTGCCACCGGCGCATAGACATAGCGCTCGCGGCCCCAGCCGCCGATGGGCCTGGGCTCACCCGCCAGGGCACGGCAAGGACCGACCTCGATCACCTGCCCCAGGTCGTCGCCCCAGCCGGTTTCCACCGCCAGGTCGCAATTGCCGCCTGCCGCGAAATTGGGCCCGAGCCCGATCACC
>JBGSTR010000471.1:0-2447 GCA_041736365.1 Chromatiaceae bacterium
GCATTCCTGACCCGGGCGCGGGCGTTGTCCGATGATCTGCTCCCGCCCGCGGTGGAGCTGTTGGGACCGATGCCGGCCCCGATGGAGCGGCGCGCCGGTCGCTATCGTGCGCAACTGCTGGTTCAGAGCGCGGAGCGATCCAGGCTCCAACGATTCCTGACGCAATGGTGCGGCGTGCTGCGGACCGTGCCGCGAACAAAAGGCGTTCGCTGGTCCATCGATGTCGACCCGCAGGACATGCTCTGAGACGCGGATTCGGTTATCCTTGCGAGCCTCGTTGCGGTCGTTGGCGGATCCGCCGGCCGATCGTACGCAAACTCAAGTGTTCACACGGTTGCGGACTCGGTGTTGCGCATTCGCACCGGACGGGGCCGCGTTGTCCATGACCGCGGCACGGCATTTCATGAAGCAACAGATCCAAGCGCTGATCCGATCCGCCCTCGCGACCCTAATGGCCGAGGAAGCCTTGGGAATCGTGGAGATCCCCGAGCCACAGGTCGACCGTACGCGGGATCCGTCGCACGGCGATTTCGCCACGAACATGGCAATGGTGCTCGCGAAATCGGCGGGGGCGAATCCTCGCGACCTGGCCCGGCGCCTGGTGGCGGCTTTGCCTGCTTCCGACCTGATCGAGCGGGTCGATATCGCCGGCCCCGGCTTCATCAACTTCCATCTAGTCGAAGACGCCGGCCGCGCGTTGGTGGCGCGTATCCTCAAGCAGGGCTTCGCCTTCGGGCGCGGTCACGTCGGGGATGGACAGAAGGTACAGGTGGAATTCGTCTCCGCGAACCCGACCGGTCCGCTGCACGTGGGCCACGGCCGCGGCGCGGCGTACGGGGCAGTGGTCGCCGACCTTCTTCAGGCGGTTGGCTTCGATGTCCATCGCGAGTACTACGTCAACGACGCGGGTCGCCAGATGGATATTCTGGCCACCTCGGTGTGGCTGCGCTATCTGGAGCTGTGCGGGGAAGACCTCGATTTCCCCAGCAACGGCTACAAGGGCGACTACGTTTGGGACATCGCCGCGACCCTGCATCGCGAGCACGGCGACGCCTATCGCGTGGGCGCGGATGAGGTTTATCGTGGCGCTCCGCCCGACCAGGACCCGGGCGGGCAGGGCGGTGGCGACAAGGAGGCCCACGTCGATGCCCTGATCGCCGCTGCGAAACGCCTACTGGGCGACAACCGTTATCGCTACTGTTTCGAGCTTGGTTTGAACACCATCCTGGACGACATTCGAGACGATTTGGCGCAGTTCGGCGTCACCTACCAAGAGTGGTATTCGGAACGCTCCCTGGCCGAGCGCGGTGCCGTGAATCAGGCCATCGAGCGGCTGCGCGAGGCCGGCTATGTCTACGAGCGTGCCGGTGCCCTGTGGTTCCGCTCCACCGACTTCGGCGACGAGAAGGACCGGGTGTTGGTGCGCGAGAACGGCCAGAGCACCTACTTCGCCTCGGACATCGCCTACCACATGGATAAGCTGGAGCGCGGTTTCGATCGGGTGATCGACATCTGGGGGGCCGACCATCACGGCTATGTGCCGCGGGTGAAGGCGGCGTTGACCGCGCTTGGCGACGATGCCGGGCGGCTCGACGTGCTCCTGGTTCAATTCGCGATCCTCTATCGCGGCGGCGAGCGGGTGCAGATGTCGACCCGCTCCGGCGAATTCGTGACCCTGCGGCAGTTGCGGAAAGAGGTTGGGTGCGATGCCGCCCGCTTCTTCTACGTGATGCGCCGCTGCGAGCAGCACCTTGATTTCGACCTTGATTTGGCGAAGTCGGAGTCGTCCGACAACCCCGTCTACTATGTGCAGTATGCCCACGCGCGCGTGTGCAGCGTACTGCGCCAGGGGGCCGATCGCGGCTTCGACCTCGACCCGACGCCGGGGTCCACGAATCTCGAGCGCCTTACCGAGGACCACGAGCAGGCCCTGCTGCGGACCCTCGCCCGCTATCCCGAGGTGATCGAGGCCGCGGCGCTGAACGCCGAGCCGCATCAGCTCACGGGCTACCTGCGCGAGCTGGCGAACGAGCTCCACACCTACTACAACGCCCATCAGTTCCTGGTCGAGGATCCGGCACTGCGCGATGCGCGCATCAAGCTGATCCTGGCCGTCAGGCAAGTGCTGGCGAACGGACTGGGACTGGTTGGCGTTTCGGCACCGGAGAGCATGTGAGATGACCAGGGACTACCGCCGCGGCAACACCTCGGCTCCCGTGCCCAGGCGCAAACAGAGCCGCACCTGCGTGTGGTGGTTCCTGCTCGGCGCGATGTTCGGCGCCTTCGGCGTGGGGCTGTATTGGATGCTCAGCCTCTCGAATCTGGTGCCGCCACCGAGCCTGGACACCGCCGCGCCGCAGCGCCCGGCGCCGCCGCAGCCCAGCTTCCAGTTCCCGGACATCTTGCGCGACACCGAGGTCGACATCACTCGCGGCGAGCCGTCGCCC
>JBGSTR010000215.1:0-2622 GCA_041736365.1 Chromatiaceae bacterium
GCGCTGGAGGAGATCGGCTGCGAGCCGGTTCGACTGGGGGTGGTGCCGGACCGGCGCGAGGCCCAGGAGGCCGCGTTGGGCGAGGCACTGGCCTGCGACGCCGTGATCCTCTCCGGCGGCACGTCCAAGGGGGTCGGAGACCTGACGCACGAGATCGTCGCCGCGCTGCGGGACCCGGGTGTCGTGGTCCACGGCGTCGCCATCAAGCCGGGGAAACCCCTATGTCTGGCGGCAACCGGCGGCAAGCCGGTGGTGATCCTGCCGGGCTTTCCGACCTCCGCGATCTTCACCTTCCACCAGTTCGTCGCCCCGATGCTGCGAATCATGGCGGGCATGCCGCCGGAGACGCAGCAGACGGTCGAGGCCGAGCTGCCCGCTCGGGTCAGCTCGGAGCGCGGCCGGACCGAGTATCTGATGGTCGGACTCATGTCCACCGAGCGGGGCCACGCCGCCTACCCCATGGGGAAGAACTCCGGGGCTGTCACCACGTTCAGCAACGCGGACGGCTTCATTCGTATCGGTGCACAGACCGAGCAGCTTGCAGCCGGCACACCGGTGACCGTGCATCTGCTCTCCCGGCGCCTGGCGCCCGCCGAGCTGGTGACCATCGGCTCGCATTGCGTCGGGCTGGATTATTTGCTGCAGCGCCTCCAGGCCGATGGGATGTCGACCAAGTCCATGCACGTCGGCAGTCAGGGCGGCCTGGCCGCGGTGCGTCGCGGCGAATGCGATCTGGCCGGCGTGCATCTCATGGACCCCGCCAGCGGCGAATACAACCGGCCCTTTCTCAGCGAGGGCATGCGCCTGCTGCCGGGCTACCTGCGCATGCAGGGTGTGGTGTTCCGTCCCGATGACGCGCGTTTCAAGGGCGCAACCACACCGCGGGAGGCGGTCGACGCGGCGCTTGCCGATCCCGATTGCGTGATGGTGAACCGCAATGCCGGCAGCGGCACGCGCGTGCTGATCGACCAGCTGCTGGGCGGCGTCCAACCGCCGGGCCACGCGGTCCAGAACAAATCGCACAATGCGGTGGCCGCCGCGGTCGCCCAGGGCAGAGCGGATTGGGGCGTGGCGATCGACACCGTGGCCGAGCTCTACGGCCTAAGCTTCCTGCCGCTGCAAGAGGAGCATTACGACTTCGCGATCCCCGCGAGCCGTTGGGAGCGCCCCGCCGTCCAGCGCTTCCGCGCGTTGCTGCAAGATCCGGCGGTACAGGAAGGTCTGGCCAAATTGGGATTTCGGGTCTGACGCAGGCGTCTCGCCGCGCGCTTGCGGCGCCGAGCCTAGCCGGCAAGCGGTCCTCTACGGATCAGCCGCAGGTCGGTGACCAGCTCCCCGGGGGCGCCGACGGCAATCTCGCCGAACGAGGGGTGTCTCGGATTCAGCAGGTGGTTGGTTTCGGCGGGAATCACCGCGCTGGGGACCGCCAGCACCGCCGTGGAAGACTCATTTGCCCAGTCGCTGCCGATGGTGCGCAGCGCCTCCAGTTCCGAGGTGTCGCGCCAGTCGGGCGGGAGCGCTTCAATGCGTACCTGCGCGATCGCCAACTCGTCGGGGAGAATCGCGGAGATCGAGACGTAGCGCGCTCGTAAAGGTGTGTCCTGCACGAGCATCTCCAAGACCGCCAGAGACTGGCTGCTCGCCGTGTAAACGAGTGGAATACCCTTGTGATTCCATCGTCCGCCATAGCGACGAGCACCCTCGCCGGAAAATGCGCTGTCCGCGCAACGGGCGGTCACCAGGCGCCAGACGGTGAGCATTAGGCGAATACGCCATGCTCAATCCGTCCCAGCGTGTCCATCAGGCTCTCAGCGCCGATTTCGGTATCCAAAAGACTTAAGGGCGTGACCCCGCCGAGGGATGCGTTGGGCGACTTGAGCCAGTCGAGCGCCGCATCCGGATCCTCGAACACCTCCTCGCCGCGCACGACTACCCGGGCCAGCCGGATGAGCTTGGCCGATTCTTCCCTGTTGAGCCTGCCCTCGCGCTTGCGGCGAGCCAACGTGCGCTCCGGGATGCCCAAGGCAACCGCGAGCTCGGCCTGCGACAGGCGCGTGAACCGTGTCAGGACGTCTACGGCGGACGCGGGAAGTCCCTGTCGAATCGCCGCCACCCAGTCGAGCGCGCATCGGGGCGTCGGCGCCAGCACGGATTGACCGCCGAGCAGGTCGGCAACCGAGCGTTGCGCCCCCGGCGTCCGCACTGCTGTCGATGTCGATATCGATGTCATGGTGAAGCTCCAAAGCGCCATATGGCGTTCAGTATAGTCACAATTGGCATGTTCCGCGGCCTGCCAGCTCCGGACTCGACCATCGACATCGCTGAACTTCAAGAACCTCAGATGTTTACATGTATGTCGAAACGGTCAACTGCTCTTTCTAGGATCAATGGCCGCATAGGCCGCTCGGCCAAATGACGGTCTTGACATCGCTCGATTATTGGTTAGGATTCCTACCAATGAACGCTGACGACAATATCGAGCCGCTCGCGCGGCGACTCGCCGACGGGCTTACCCGGCTCGCGGCGGTGGCCCGCCAGTTGGATTGGCAAGCAGCCGCCGCTGCCGGACTGTCGCCTACGCAGGCCGACATCCTGCGGTTCGTCGCAGGTCGACCGGAGGGC
>JBGSTR010000252.1:0-3210 GCA_041736365.1 Chromatiaceae bacterium
GGCGCCGAGAGCACCGCCGGACCGATGCCGTCCGGCACCCGCGCCGCCGCGTTGTTGCGGCCACGCGAGCGGAACAACAAGTCGCCCCCGCGCAGCAGGTGATGCGCCTTGCCCTTGGGCAAGGTGACCCGGATCGCCTCCGCGTCGTGCAGCAGGTTGGCGTCGTCGATGTCCTTCATTTGGATCACCGCAACGTCACCCCGCGGGTCGTGCTCCAGGCGCGACCGGAAGGAATAGCCCATTTGAACGTCGGATAGCTCTCCGAGCTTCATTTGCAGTAACGCAGTTACGACTTTTGATGTGCGTAAGGCTAGTCGCCGGAACGGCTGATGTCAATCCGCGGTAACGCCGTTTCTACAGAAATTTGCGAAATTGGATCACTATGCCGAGACGATTTCGCAGATCGCAGGGTGGAACAAGCGCAGCGGCTCCACCGCCACGCCGCTGGTGGATCCGTCGCTACGCTCCTTGATCCACCCTACGCTCCAACCTCCGACATCGCCTCGACCGTAGACCGTAGGGTGGAACAAGCGAAAGCGGTTCCACCAATCGGCCGACCCCCGCAGTAGACCGCAGCCGGTGGACGCCGAATGCTGGGCTGCGCGCCGGCGAGACGCACAGATGGTGGATCCGTCGCTGCGCTTCTTGATCCACCCTACGCCGCTTCGCGGTAGAGCTGGTCCACCCAGTCACGGAACCACGGCGGGCGAGCGATCAGAACGTACGCAAACAGGAGCGCCGCGAGCGGGATCGCGAAGGCCACGGTGTCCACAACAACGATAAGCAACGCCCAGATGAGACGGTCTGTGAGACGCATTTTTTTCTCCGTTGGGATTCCTACGCTCTGAGCCAAAAAAACCATTCCGGACACCGCAGATACCCTAGGGTGGAACAAGCGACAGCGGTTCCACCAATTTGCCTAGCCCGCCGCGCTTCCGGATATCGGGGCATGCTCCGGGGACTCCTGAAACCCGAGCTTGGCGGAGATCTCGGCGCCGGCGGCAATCAGGTCGGCGACCCACGCCAGACGGCGGCGCTCGATGGGGGCGGAGACCGACAGCCCGCCGCTCACGTTGCCGGTTCCGTCGTGCAGCAGCACGCCGATGCAGCCGACATCGATCTCCGCCTCTTCGTTGTCCAGGGCGTAGCCCTGGGCCAGGGCGCGGGTGCACTCCTCGCCGAGTCGAGTCAGGTCGGTGATGGTGTTGCGGGTATAGGCGGGCAGATTGGTGCGCTGGGCATAGGCGCGAACGCCGTCCTCGCCCGCGGCACCGAGGATCAGCTTGCCCACCGCGGTGACGTGCAGCGGCGCCCGGGCACCCACCAGTTGTTGGACGTGGATCATCCGGTTGGGCGTTGCCTTCTCGATGTACACCACCTCGTCGCCCTCGCGAATGGTGAGATTGACTGTCTCGCCCAGCTTGTCCCTCAGGGCCTCCATCACCGGCAGGGCCAGGGCGCGCATGTCCACGTTCCCGTGCAGCCGCACCCCGAGCTGTAGCAGCCGCAGCCCTAGGCGGTAACGGCCGGTCGGGTCCTTCTCGACAAAACGGTTCTGGATCAGCGAGGCGAGGATGCGGTGGGCGGTGGAGGCGTGCAGACCGGTCTCGGCGCCGAGGATCTTGAGACTCACCGGATCGGGATAGCGTGCGAGTGTGTCGAGCAGGGCTGCGGCGCGGTCGATAACCTGGATGCGGGCGCCGGAAGGTTCGTCGGTGATGGGCACGGCAATATCACGATGCGGTAGAAGTGCGGAAAGTATCTCACAGAGGCGCCTGAAGCGCGCGTCGAATAGGTGAGCGACCGCTCACCAATGGTCCGAGGCGGCCCATGCCCTATCTATTCGCACCCTCAAGGTTCATTTCTCGACGGCATATGAAACAACAGAACACCATATTCCGTATGATGAAAACGCCATATCGAGCCGCCTGGTTGAATGATCCCGCTTATAAATCAGTAACCTAGGCCTTTCTTGACCGCAATTAGACAATATTCCGCATTGTGGAATCTACTTTGCATTGTGAAATCTTCCGGTCGCGTCTAGTTTCGCTTCAACGCCGGGCAATCGGACCCGGCTTGAAACCGAAACCAACTCGATCAGCGGAGCGACACGACCATGACCACTGCCACCCAGAGCGCGAGCGCCACCCCCGAATTCTGCACCGGCATGCTGCACTTCGCCGCGCCGGACGCGGACTTTGCAACGCACGCCGCCCGTCCGGCTATTGCCGAGGGCGAGCGCGGCATCCGCGAGGTCGACGCGGCCGCGATCTATCAGACCCAGCTCATGGTCGACGCGCTGCGCTACACCACGCTCCAGCTCTGCGCGTCCAAGGAGTCCGGCCACCCCGGCGGATTCGCCAGCTCGGCCGATGCCTATGCGGCGCTGGTGATGCTCGGTCACACCAACATCGTGACCGAGGTGGGCCACCACGCCCCGGGCTTCTACAGCGCCATGTTCCTCGACGGCTCGCTGGAGGCCATGGGCATCCACACCATGGAGCAGCTCCAGACCCGTTTTCGCGAGCGCGACGGCCTGCTCGGGCACCTGTCCGGCGCCATCCCGGGTCTGCTCGCCCCCGCCGGTCCGCTGGGTCAGGGTCAGCACTTCGCCATGGCCGGTGCCTATCTGAACCGGGACAAGCTGTTTCCCTGCACCATCGGCGACGGGGGTCTGGGCGAGCCCTACATCCTCTCGGCGATGAAGCACTTTCATACCAGCTACCCGGAGGTGACCAACTTCCTGCCGGTGCTGGTGTGGAACGGCTTCAGCCAGGAGCATCATTCGATGGTGTCCTTGATGGACAACGAGCAGATGACCGCCTTTTGGCGCGCCCACGACTTCGAGCGGGTGATCCTGATCGACGCCAAGGACTTCGACGACGCCGGTCAGGAAGGCGCCTATGTGGACAGCACTCGGTTCGGGTCCGAGGCGCGCCGCGCCTTCACCCGCGCGGTGTTGGAGGGCGTGAAGGCCGCGGCCGACTCGGCCATGTCCGGCACCCTGAGCGCGGTGATCATCAAGCAGCTCAAGGGTGCAGGGGTGCATGCCAGCGGCGCCAAGTCCCACAATCTGTATCCCGGCGACAATGCCGCCAAGCCCAACATCGCCGCCGCCTTGGCGCGCGGTGCGCTGGCCCCCGAGGCCTGGACCCTGGTGCGCACCAATATGTCTCGCGCCGGCGGCGGTCCGGCCGGTCAGACGGTGGT
>JBGSTR010000276.1:0-8586 GCA_041736365.1 Chromatiaceae bacterium
ATCCGTGAATGGGACGGTGCTTGGGTCGTAGACGGCCTGGACTCGGGCGGCATCCGCGCACAAGATATCCTGCACGCCATCGCTGTCGAGGTCCGAAAGCAGTCCGTAGTAGCAGCTCCCGGCCGCGAACCCGGTCTCGAGAGTGGTGTCCTCGAAGCAGGTCTCCGCCGCGCAGCTCGCGCCCCCGGGGGTCTGCCGAAAAATCGCGGAGGGGTACTCGGTGGGCAGCGCCTGCAGCGCAGTCATCATCACATCGAGTGCGCCGTCGCGGTCGTAGTCGAGCCATACCGGCGTGCGCGAGCGCCCGTGCGAGTAGTCGATTCCATAGGCCACGGCCTGTTCGCTCAACGAACCCCCGCCATTTACCCAAAGATTGTTGTAATTCACGATCCTGGGAGCCGTCGCCGCGGAGCCGGAACCACCTCCGCAGGCCTCGATCAGGTCTTCGTCGCCGTCCCCGTCGAAGTCGGCCCACGCCGCCCCGTGCGTGTCGTCGCGCATATGGTCCAAGTGCGCCGGCGCCACGCTGTCGATGACATTGCTGAAGGTCCCGTCGCGGTTGTTGCGCAACAGCACCGTGGGGACGTACTGATGCTTGGTCAGCCACACGTCCGGATAACCATCCCCGTCTAGGTCTCCCCAAGCGGTACCCCAGGTCTGCCCGACGTCCTGGATTGCAGGTGTTCCATCGGCGCCGCGCGCGAGATCGAACTGCCCGGCGGCAATGTCGGCACTAGCCCGACCGGCGAGCGCAAGGCACACCGCCACGCTCACTACCGCGAATCTCGGCGGCCACACCGCTTCACACCCACTAGCTCGCTCCATCGGCTCAACCTTCATTGACTCTCCTCCACAAACAACGAACAAAAAAAATTACGAAAGTGTCAAATGCCACACGACGCTGCTGCATCAAAACGCACCACAGCCGCGACCCCGGCCAGGGATGGCGGCCATGGATTGTCGGGTCGTACCTGACCCGAGCGGGACCCGCGTTACGGCGCGCACGCCCCCAAACCAGGTAGGCTGAACGGGGCCGCCACCGGCGTTGCGTTCGGCCCCACCCGTACCTGCGTACCCGCTGGAAGATCCATCCCGAAGCAGACGCTCGCGCCGTCGGCGGCGCTGAAGGCGAAGCCGTCCTGGTAGCTCTGGCGAACGTTCATCTGGTAGCTAATCCCCAATCCGCCGTTGAGCGTCCCCAGTGAATCGGTGCTCTCCAGGGAGAACCCCGCCACGCCGGTGAATGCCTGGCTCGAGTCCACCTGTCCAGCAAACGTAATCGCGCTCGCGCTCCCGCCTGCGGAGGCCCGGACCACATAATCCCGCGTGGTGCCGCCGCAGCTCTCCTCCCATAGGTACAGCCCCGAGTCCACCGCAGAGTCGTAAACCGGCGCTCCGCACGCATCAACCGGAGGCGGCGGCGTCGACCCGCACGCCCCGTACGTCGTTAAATTGAAGGGTGTGGCCACCGGCGTCGCGTTCGGCCCCACCAGGACATTGGTGCCCACCGGCAGGTCCGCGCCAAAGCAGACCTGCGCCCCGGCGGCAACGTCGAAGGCGAAACCATCTTGGTAGTTTTGCCGCACGTTCATCTGGTAGCGAACTTGCGAGCCGCCATTGAGCACCGTCAACACGTCGTTGCTCTCCAGCGAGAATCCCGACACGGTACCCAAGACCTGGTCGCTGTCGACTTGACCTGCATAGGTCACCGCAGTGGCGCTGCCGCCCGCGGATGCCCGCACGGTGAACTGGCGCGTCGCGCCACCGCAGTTGTCCTCCCACAGATACAGGCCGGCGTTCACGGCGGGGTCGTACGTGGGCGCTCCGCAGCCCGAGACTCCCAGATCACTCGCAAGTATCGTCGCCGTAGCCGTTACCGCGGCGACGCCGACACCGCTGACGGTAAGCGTGAACTGCTCGGCTCCCTCGGCAAGGGTGTCGTTGATGACGGGAACCTGTACCAATTGCTCGCTCTGACCGGCCAGGAATCGCAGCCCACCGGACTGCGCAGTGTAATCCGAACCAGCCACCGCGGTTCCGTCGGTGGTCCGGTAGGTGACGTCCACCTGCTGGCCGACTGCCGGCGCGGGCGCCAGTTGCACTCGAAACGCCGCCACACCGGCTGATTCGTCGACCGTCACGTCGGCAACGCTCAATGTCCGTGTTACGGTCGCGCCGGATCCTTCGACCAAGGCGTAGATCTGATCGGCGGCGAGACTGGTGAAGTGATCTACCGTGCCGCTCGGCCAACGAACCTCTAGATCAACCCGCTGATTCTGTGCCAGACCGAAATGTATGCGCTTGTGGTTCTGCGTGTAGCGATGCATTCCGTTGCCCTGCTCGCGCAACTGCACCTTACCGTCCGGCGTAGTCGCGAACAGCCGCGCGCCGATTCCGTCGTGGTTCGATGTCACCCCTTCAAGATCGATCTCGACCCAATGATTATTGTTGATGCTGGTGTTGCGAAACAACTGTTGGCGACCGCTGTAGGAGAAGGGGCGCGGAAAGTTGCCGTTGGTCACCAGCAGGTCGAGCCGCCCGTCCAAGTCATAGTCGGCGGTGAGGACGCTGTCGGTACGCCCGTAGATGTCGCCGCGGGCATCGCCTAGCGCGGCACCGGTGATAGCCGTAAAGTTACCCAGGCCGTCGTTCTCGTAAAGAATGTTGTCCAGATTCTTGATCGAGCCGGTACAGCCGACGTAGATATCGAGATCGCCATCGTTGTCGAAGTCTCCCGGGGTCGCCGACAGGCACGAGCTGCGCGGCCCGTTGATCTTCGATGACGCAAGGACCAATTGGTGGGCGGCGTCCTGAAGCAACATCGCCGGCTGCGCGTTCGCGGGCTGTCCGATGTCGATCCCGCCCTCGGAGCGCAGATCCGAAACGGACACATCGGCCCGCACAGCGATTCCGGGATCGCCAAAACTCTGATTCGGCGTGACGAAACGGATGTACCAGCGCCCGTTGACTATTCCAATGTAGGTTCCACCGGCGGTTCCCGTCCCAAGTCCCTGATTCGCAGGGTCGGTTGGCGAGAGGCGCAGTTGGACGTGACTGTTCCATCCGTTGTACACGGAGATGTCGGTGGTGCGCGGCGGGGTCTTCGCGCTTGCGCCGATAAAGACCTCCTTGACACTGGTTGACCAGTCGAAGTCCACGAGCAGATCACCGCTGGCCAAGAACGAGATCGTTCCTTGAGCGTTGATTCCGGCCTTGAATAACGCGTGCACCGTGCGATCCCCGACCATCTCGGCAACCGTCTGCGCAAATGAGCCTCGCGGTGTAAAGATGTCGGTACGCAGATCGCCGTTGAAATCGCCGAGCGCGAGGTCTGAAACAAGCAAGGTGGATACCGCTGGGCCGAGCTGCGGTCGCAAGTCGACGAACGGCCGACTGGTGGTATCCCACACCTTTTCGATTCGCGTGGTGCTGCCGCAGAGCACCTCCAACCGATCATCGCCGGAGAGCTCGGCCAGCACCCCGTAGTCGCAGTCGTCCAGACTCTGGTAGTTGACACCGGTCGAGCCATCGTAAACGAACTTGCGAGAGCCGTTCGCCGTGATGTTCTGCCGGAACATCGCGGTCGGCTGCTTATAGACGTAAGTTGGGGTGTAGCGCGCCGCCACCATCAGGTCGAGGTTGCCGTCGTCATCGTAGTCGAACCAAAGCGGCGCCCGACCGCCGATTGGCAGGCATTCCGGACTCGAGCAGATCGTCTTGTCGTAGGGGTAGATGAACCCCAGCGAGGCAAAGCGGTTGACGAACCGCCCCGTGCCGTCGTTCACCCAGATCGGGAAATCCCAGCTTGCGCCGGTGATCTCGATCATGTCGGTGTCGCCGTCGTTGTCGAAATCCGCCGACCCCACACCATGGGTGTCCATCCGCCCATCCCAGCCGAGCGTATCCAAAAGTCCCCATGGCTCATCGAAGTCTTCGATGTACTCGACAAACGTGCCATTGCCCTGATTGAGGTAGATCACCGTGGGCAGATACTGATGTTTGTCGAGCCAGATATCCGGATAGCCGTCACCGTTGAGATCGCTCCAAGCGGTGCCGTAGGTTTCCTGAGTATCCGTGATTCCCGCGATGGCATTTGCTTCCGAGAATTGAATCTGGGCACCCGCCTGCGGTGCGCACAGCCCCATCAAAATTACAGCGAGTCCTGTTGCCGTCCCTCGACCGATCATGGTTGATTAGCTCCGATTTACTACAAAAGAAACAAACTGGGGTGCGACAAGCCACCACAGGCAATCCCCGATCCGACCATCTCCGCCCGCGTTGGTTCTGTGCCGTCGTGCCACAAAGTCGGCAATTCCGAACTCTGAAATAGCGCGCTACGGCAACGGATCGTCAAGATCTATCGCGCACGGGCGGGGGATTTCGATCGAACGGGAGATTTCGGGTGTCCGATGCGTGGACATTAGGTTCGCGTGATGCGTTTCCCAAGTCCATTGTGACGAGACGTCCGCGCCACCCGACAGGCGGCATAAGGCGAGCGCGAGCCGCAAAGATGGCGTGCTACAGCGCCGTTTCAGGTCCCGAAGGCCTCCGGTGTCACCTGTCGTGCGTGTCGGTCACGCAGGAATTGGTTACCGGCAGCGATCTACCAATTCGAGCATTACTGCATTCGCTTGTTCGTCGCCGCAATCTCTCCGACTGGCGGTCCGGCTGGGCGCGACGATCCCGGATCGCGAACCTGAGCTCACGGCCTGTCGTCACCCGTTGAGTGTACGTCCGCGACGGACTCGGCGATACGCAGCACCTCCTCCGGGCCCAGCGGAGGACGGCAGCGCAATCGGTTCCAGCCCATCAACAGCTCAACCCCAACCTCAAGGTCGACTCCCCGATCGATAATGTATCCGGCCAATGCGGCGATCATTCGATGGCGCTCGCCCTCCGCGACATCGGTGCCGAGCATGCGCCGCCATTGTGCCGACGACCTCTTGCCCGGATACGGATCGTCCGACGCGACGTCCGATAGCCAGGCGGGAAGCAGCGCCAGCGGAGTCACCTCCGGTGATCGAATCCAACGATATCGCTCGCCCGACGGGTGCGCGGACGGCGGAGCTACGGCATAACTCCCGTCGCCGAGCAGACTCAAGCCCGGGGCGAAGCCGAGCCGGCTGCGCGTGATCTCGCCAGGGTGTGTGAAATAGAGATGGCGCCCGCCTGCGCCGGTTGCGGCCTCGACCGTCTCGACGATCGGACCGTGCTCGCGCTGCAGCGCGATCAGGCTCTCCTCGCCACCTTCCCGCGGGTCCACGTCCAACACCACGAGACCGGAAACAACACCGGTCACAATGGCGAGGTTGGCATCGGGCCAGCGCGCAAACCATTCGCCGATCTCGGGCGGATCGGCGCGGCGATGCTGATGTACCTGCCAGCCGATCAGCGACTGCTTGCCGACGGGCTCGACAGGGATACTGGACCAGCCCGCGCGCGTGTAGTCGAGCGCGGCCTTAGTCACAATACCGCTCGAGCTCCGCCTGCCCTTCTTGCGCCAAAAAACCAAATCAGAACGGTCCGGTCAGTGCTCCGTCGTCCACCCGCGAGACGATCGGCAAGGTTGAGCATTCGCGACGCCTGGACTGAAGGTCCGGCTCATGCTTACTCAGACAGAGATCTACGCGCGCATGGAGACATTCAAGGCAACGTGCGGATACGGCATCGCCGCTTCGGCACGACACGACACGCACCTCTCGGGCGCAAATTAGGCCGCGATCGCTGCGCCGGATGCGCGAATGCGCCGGACGAAGCTCGACTCCCGGTGGCAGGTCAACAATAGCAGGTCCGTCGCCCGTGTCATCGCCACGTACGTGAGACGAACCTCTTCGGCGAGGCCGTCGCCCTCGAACGGAAGATAACCCATTCCCGGTATAGCGACGATCGGGAACTCCAGGCCCTTGCTGGAGTGGAAGGTAACGATGGATACGGCGTCCTGCTCCTGCTCCGACCCCGGCGCCTGTTTGACCAATCGGGGGCGGGCGATCAAACGTCGGACCGGAATACCGGCCTCCCGCAAGGCACGCGCCGCTTCCTCGCCCATGTAGCGAGTCCTATGAAGGATCGCCATGTCCCCCCATGCCGTGCCTGCGGCTCGCAAGGCGCGGAAGCGGCCGACGATGTGAAGTAACTCCTGCTTGAAGCTCGCTCTACGCACAATCTCCGGCAGCGGGCCGTGGCGGTCGGTGCTTTCCGGTGCCAGCAACGGGATACCATCGTCGTCCGCATCGGCCGGGACGAGTAGATCTCGAGCAAAGGCGTATGCAACCCGCAGCACCTCGGCGGTGTTGCGGTAATTCAGCCGCAGAATCGTCGTTCGCCCGCGCGCATCGATACCGACGCTCCCAAGGCTGAGCTTGCGACTGCCCGCCCCGTAGATATTTTGCGCGTCGTCATAGAGCAAGAGGAGTGAGCGCGTGCTGGGATCGACCATGCGCACCGCGAGTGTCAGCCACTCGGGCCGGAAGTCATGGCCCTCGTCGATCAAAACGGCACCATATTGGGCCGACGGCACCTGTGCGCGCTCGACCGCATCGCGGAGACTTTCCACCAAGGCCGCCGCGTAGGCCTCGCCCGGCGCCGCTTTAGGCAGACGCACGTGATAGTGCACGAGCTGATCCCTGCACCAGGCGTGAAAGTTGCGCACCTGGACCTGACCGCCAACACCCGCGCCGCCCAGCAGCGCCGAGAGATGAGTCGCCAGGGTCTTGTTGTAACAGAGCACGAGAATCGGTTTTGTAAGGACGCGCGCGAGGTGCAGGCAGCGGTACACCAGGATGATGGTCTTCCCCGACCCCGCCACGCCGTGAATCACGCGGTGACCATTGCCGAGTGTGCGCGCGAGCCGTTCTTGTTGGAGATCCATGATCTTCAGGACATCGGGCAGCGTCTCGACCAAGCGCCCGATTTCGGTCTGTTGGATGCGAATCTCCGGAAACAGGTGCCAGCGAATCCGATCGATTTGCGGCAACGTCAGCACCTGCCCGAATGCCCAGGGAAACATCCCCCACAGCCGCTCTTGACACTCCTCCGGATCGATCACCGCGGTCATCTCGTCCTGGCAGATGATACGGTGGGGCGGAAGGACTTCGCCCAGATCCGTCGCTTCGAACTGGCGCCGCGTGATCCGGGAGAGTACGACACCATAGGTCCATGGGAAAACGAGCTTGCCGGTGTGCGACCTCCGCTCGCGGCCGACCAGCGACGGATCTCGTTCGAGTAGGTTGGCAATGGCCTGGGCATAGGCCCGGGCCTGCTCGAAGGGGTTGGTGAGCGTTTTGGCGCCCGCGCTCGTCAAGAGCGTGACGCTGATCTTGTCAATTCGTTGAATGTTGGTCAGCGTCCAGTCCTTGACCTCCAGCACGATCAGTCCGCGACGAGGATGCAGAACAACGAAATCGGGGTGAAACCCCGACGAGCCAATCGGGACATCGAACCAGACGACGTAGTCGTCTTCCAACTTTCCTTGGAGCGCAACCGCCAAGCGTTTTTCACCACCCGTCATGCGTGGTACGCAGCTACCGAAAGTAGGGATCAGCTTCGCCATAGTCATCCCTCCATGCGCTCTTGGCGCGCCGCGTCTCCGACGCGTCTGTATCTCCCTCCCAAGAGTAAGGTGCGGCCGATTGTGGCCGATGAGAGCAGGATCACGTATCCGGCGGCGAACGTCGCGCCGCAACGGCTGAAAACCCCGGGCGGCTACAGCCGGGCGCCTCGGTGCAAGGCGCGGAGTGCCGAATCGGCTCGGGAAAGCGGTATATTGATCAGCCGGATCGTCTACCGGAGATTTGATCATGAGCTCCGTGCACGATTACCACGAGCGTTCCAAGCACCATCTGAATCGCTACGCCCCGGGACCAGGCGGCTTGGATTGGGCGACTCAACCCGATCCCTTTCGGCGCTTTGCAGGCGCGCCGAGCCTGGCCCTACCGCTCTTGGATGCCGAGATCGGGGTCGCTTGGGATGACCTCTACGGCGCCTCGAAGATTCCGGCGCGGGCCTTCGAGCGCGACTCCATAGCCCATCTGCTGCAGCTCGCGCTTGGTCTTTCCGCCTGGAAGTCCTATGCCGGCAGCCGCTGGGCCCTGCGCTGCAACCCCTCGAGCGGCAATCTTCACCCCACCGAGGGCTACCTCATCACCGCCGGTCTGCGCGGATTGGACCCCGGCGTCTATCACTACCAGCCGGAGCACCACTGCCTGGAGCGTCGCACGACTGTCCCATTCGCCTTCTCGGGCGGCGTCCTGGTCGCACTGACCGGAATTCACTGGCGAGAGGCCTGGAAGTACGGCATCCGCGCATTCCGCTATTGCCAACACGACTGCGGTCACGCCCTGGCCGCGCTCGCCTATGCTGCGGCTACCCTGGGCTGGCCGGTACGGCTTCTGAGCTCGTGGGGCGACAACGAGATTGCTGCCGTTACCGGCGTCGACCGCGACTCGGACTTTATCGCGGCGGAGCGCGAGGTTCCCGAGGCGATCTTGTGGATCGGAAACGGCGATCCGCCGGCCCCTCTGGACGTGCTCGCCGCCCTCGGCGGGGCAACCTGGAGCGGCCGCGCCAATGCACTGAGCTCAGCGCATC
>JBGSTR010000356.1:0-12270 GCA_041736365.1 Chromatiaceae bacterium
GGGACGCATTGGCTTGCCAAGAACCGCGTTCTCCCAGCCATCTGCACTCTCGGCGGCTCAATCTTGCCCGCTGACGTAACAGGCGAGACGTCGTATTCAATCGCGCGAGTCATCGGCTCATTAACTTCACGGATCCAGGATAGTAATTAACGTAATAAAAAAATGGTTTATTTGCTTGTTTTGCCGCCGCGAAAAACTCTCGGCTTCGCTCCGCAACGTAAGGAACGTCGCGAGTCCTGGCGCCAACGAGCGCCTCCCAGTCGAACCGTACGTCGTCGACCGGTAGAACGTGAAGCTTTCCGATAATCCCCGTGAAGTAGCCCGCATCCCTAAGCATCGTTGGAAGCGTTGTTTGTCCGGGCCTCATTTGAAAACCGGGTCCACCAGGAGGCGCGAGGCCGACTTGGCGGCTCTGGTGCGGCCACAGACCAGTTAGCAACGCTGCCCGTGATGGGCTGCAAGACGGAGATGCTACGTAGGCATTGGTGAAGCGAACGCCTTCTCGCGCCAACTTGTCGAGCACGGGCGTTTGGATGTTTTGGTCCCCGTATGACGAAAGCTGCAGCCCAAGGTCATCAGCGTTGATCAGCAGGATGTTCGGCGATTGGGCTTGGAGCGATGCCATCGGGGCGATCAGCGCGAAATAGAGAGCCATACGGATCGTTGGTTTCATGGGTGCACTCGCGTAGCTCGTTAGTTGGTTGTTATGCCGGGAGTACCGGCATTCGGGCTAATTTCGTGGCTCATCTTTTGCGCCGGTTCCAACCCGGAACATTGTCAGCCGCCTTTCAGCGATTCCACCGATCGGGCCAATTGGAATTATTGAACCGACGCCGTACCGCGGAGGCGAGCTAAGGGAGGATCGAGCGGCAATTTCGTTGCTCCGTATGCGTGAAGAAGGAGGACTTTCGAGGCGCCCGCTGACTCGCGCAGGCGGGTATGCGAAACCCCGGACGCGGAGCGGTGGAGAAGATGCAGCAGGAGAGAGGCGCCGAGCTCGTCGCCGGCGCTTTGCCGTGCGCCTGCACCGAACCGACTGCCGCGGAACCGCCCTCTAGGACCGCGCATATGCCGCGAGCATCCCGCGGGACGGATGCCGTCGCGGCGCTTCCAATTACGGAAACGTTCACATTACCTCCGACGCTCCAAGCGCCTTTCGCGTGACGCTTTGCCTCCTGCTGCGCATCGAAAGCGGATTGGTCCGAGCCCCGCGAAGGCAACAGGCACTTCGGACGCCCCTCGCGCCAAGCTTTGCTTCGCGTTCGGCGAATCAAAATTCCGACAGCCGCGGACGCACACCCTAAGTTTTCGACGGATAGATTTAAAGATCATTTCTCGTGGAATGCAAGAACGCCATGGGAGGATTTTGCGCACGGTCATCGAGCCGGGCGAGGGGCCGCCAGGCTCCTGTGCCAGGCGACGGCGCGGGGAGAGGTGGCGGATTGAAACCTCGCTACCCCGTGTGCGCTTCGGCAGGCGTTCGGCGCTAGGGATCTGGTCGAATCAAGGGTTCGATACGCTGATCTTGGTACCCAGTTGTCGGTACTACTATCGCTGTCCAAGACAAGAGTGTCCGCTTAAACGATCTGTAATCATCGAATTCATGAACGAATGCGCACGCCGCAAGCAACATGGCACGGCTCTGGAGCTAGTCGGAAAGAGCGGATCGCTACCGCTCGAAGAGCTTGATCGCGGACGATCCAGCTGAGCACGTAACGCACTCTTCGCGCAACGAGAACGCCGACTTGATACATCTCCGGAACAAGCACCCGCAGGCCGACCGGAGCGGGTATGGATCTGCGCCCCATTAAGGGCTCGGCTACAAAGAGCGCAGTCCGCGACCGAGTCGCTACAGATTCTATAGGTGTACGGTCATCCGAGGAGGGGAGTCCGGCCGCCGGCCGAGCTACAGCCGGGGAAACACTGATCTATCCGTTTCCTTCCGAACCTTGGACGGCCCGGCATTCGCGAGCACCTTGCGACGCATAGTTGGGGTTGGTCCGACGCGCGCGCCTCCCGAGCCACGAGCGCATCAAGTGCCGGGAAGGCGTCGACTCGTTCCTGCCAAAGGAAATGGAAATTTGTCCGTTCCTGTCCTGGCCAGGATTGGACGGGGATCTTTGGAGCGACGTTAGCAGTACGAAGGGAGTCGTCCGAGAGGCCAATTCTCCGACCGCGAGCCTATCAAATGCGCCGGAAAGGCATGTGATCGGCGCCTCCCTGACCTAGACACCAAGACGCAATCCGACGCGCCCCGCTCAATCGTCACGCAGCTGACCTAGGTGCGACATAACCCTGCAACCGGCGGCTGGGATGATGGCGCCCCACTAGTTGATCACTTTACGGATTACGCATGAAGCTTAAAGCCACGACAATCGCCGTCTGCTCCGCCCTTGGTGTTGGACTATTGTCCCAGCCCCTACAAGTAAGCGCTGACAACGAGGGGCAAGTAAGTCCGGAGCTGCAGAGGTGCGAGCCCCGGAACATCAAGCAGGTTGAGTTCCTCGGCATGGAGCCACCGGCGACGGTCGAAGAAAAAGCCGACGTCTATACCGGGGCCAGAATGAAGGTGACCTATAAGAACGGCGAGAAGCGGTATTTTCGCCTCAAGTACCACCAGTTGATGGCGACGACGGACCTGATCAACGGAAGCATGGTTGGCGGTCTTTACAACGTAGACGACGAGCCATTGCTCGATCTGGACGGACAAATGGCCTCGGACGCGCCCGATGGATCATCATTGATCAACATCCGCGGGTTGCGCTCGGACCAGCCCTGGAGAAGCCACGCACTCGCCTTGATTAATCAGTACGAATACAAGGAGCTGCCCCCCAATGACGGCGTGAGCACCGGCAGCTTCTGGAGCAAGCTCCCCGCTGCCATGAGCCAGGCCAAGCTGGACCAGAACAAGTGGACGGGCGCGCTGACAGTGGTGGACTACGCTCCGATCAGCTTCAGCGACGTCAACGGCGGCTGGATTCATTGCGGGTCCACCTTGTCGCGATGGAACACGCACGTCGGCTCCGAGGAATACGAGCCGGACGCAAAGACGCGCGAGGGACTGCCCAAGGCCGCCGATTCCGACGACGGCACGGACATCGACAGCTTTAGTGAGTATTACTTCGGAAGCGCCGACGTTGCCAACCCCTATGACTACGGGCTGGTGCCCGAGGTGAAGCTGGTCGGTTCCGGCAACACCTCGGTCGTAAAGCACCACGCAATGGGCCGCTTCGCGCGCGAAATGCAGGAGATCGCGTCCGACAACCGCACCGCCATCGGCGGCGACGACGGCAAGAACACCGGACTGTTCATGTTCGTGGCCGACGCCCCCGGAGAGCTTTCCGCAGGAACGATCTACGCTGCCAAGGTCACCCAAACCAGTGCCGACAACGGCGGCTCCTTCAGCGTGGAGTGGATCAGGCTGGGCCATGCAACCGACCGCGAAATCCAGAAGCTGGTGGACAGCGGCATCAAGTTCAGCGACATCTTCGACGTGCTGCCCGCGGATACGACGGAGGACACCGCCGGCTATAAGCTCGTGACCTCTTACATGGGCACCGAGTGGCTTCGCCTGAAGCCCCAGATGAAGAAGGCCGCCGCCTTCCTGGAGACCCGCCGCTACGCCGCCCTGCGCGGCGCCACCACCGAGTTTTCCAAGATGGAGTACGTCGCCTTCAACAAGGCGGACCGAAAGTTCTATCTCACCGTCTCGCGCGTGGAAGCCGGGATGGCGGACACCAGCGGCGACATCCAGGTCGCCCGCAACGACGGTGGAATCATCCTGGAAATGAGCACCAGGGCCGGACAAACGGATACCAACGGAGATCGCATCAACAGCAGCTTCGTTGGGACCAAGCTGGTGTCCATCCCCGAGCTGGTCGGCGGTTGGCCGCTGGATCCGGCGCTGTACCCCACCGGGACGGACGCGGAAGGCAACCGCTGCGAGCAGGACAAGCTGTGCGGCCCGGACAACCTCCGCTACGTCGACTCCATCCGTACGCTGTTTCTCGGCGAGGACACCAGTCGCCGCAACAACAATTATGTCTGGGCGTTCAACATCGACACCCGCAACCTTTCCCGCATCCTCTCGGTACCCATGGCGGCTGAGGCCACCGGTTTGATGGTCGCGCCGAGCTACAACGGCCATGCCTACATCCTGAGCAACTTCCAGCACCCCGGCGAGGGCGATATCGGCAACTACACCGGTGACGACAGGGAAGCGGTCCTCGAGGCCATCAACAACAACTGGGACAACAAGAAGAAGGCAGCGATCGGCTACATCGGAACGCAGCGCGGCGCCCTGCCCGCCTTCGAATAGCTGCCCTTCACCTTGCCCGCGGCGGCACCTCCCGGCCTCGCCGGGAGGTCTTTTCTCTCGTTCCTCTCGTTGCTGATCTCCAGCCCACGGTTTCGAGCGCCTGCTGCGCTTGGGACTTTGACGGTATTCCGGTTTTCCCGCCCGACCGGCTACAACATGCAGATTTCGCCGTATGGATTCGGCTGGGAGCGGCACGCGGTCCGGCATCATAGTTAGTGACGATCGCGAAAATCTAGACAATCGATTAGAAAGATCGTGCAGCCGCGTCCATAGTCTGGGTCAGATTCGGCGGTAGTCCGTCCCCAACGAGTGGGGCGATGCAGGCGCAGGTCGTAACCACGGCCGCTCTTCGCCGGACATCCTGAACGCAGCAACCACGATTGGAGCAACAGATGAACACAAGCACTGACACGAACGCGGGCAAGTGCCCGGTCATGCACTCGAATACGGGAGTGAAGGCGAATCGGGACTGGTGGCCAAACCAGTTGAACCTGAAGCTTCTCCATCAGAACGGCCCGCAGACCAATCCTCTTGGGGAGGCCTTCAACTACGCCGAAGAGCTCAAGAAGCTCGACCTCGCGGCGGTGAAGAAGGACCTGTACGCACTGATGACCGACTCGCAGGACTGGTGGCCGGCCGACTACGGTCACTATGGGGCGTTCTTCATCCGGATGGCGTGGCACGGCGCGGGAACCTACCGCATCGCGGACGGCCGCGGCGGGGCCGGCTCGGGTCAGCAACGCTTCGCCCCGCTCAACAGTTGGCCCGACAACGTCAATCTCGACAAGGCCCGCCGACTCCTCTGGCCGATTAAGCAAAAGTACGGCAACAAGATCTCCTGGGCCGACCTCATGATTCTCGCCGGCAACTGCGCCCTGGAGTCGATGGGCTTCAAGACCTTCGGCTTCGGCGGCGGACGCGCGGACGTCTATGAGCCCGAGGAAGACACCTACTGGGGATCCGAGACCGAGTGGCTGGCAGACACGCGCCACGCGGGTGAGCGGGAGCTCGAGAACCCGCTGGCCGCCGTCCAGATGGGCCTGATCTACGTGAACCCGGAAGGGCCGAGCGGCCAACCGGACCCGTTGGGCTCCGGCCGCGACATTCGCGAGACATTCGCGCGCATGGCCATGAACGATTACGAGACCGTCGCGCTCACGGTCGGCGGCCATACCTTTGGCAAGTGCCACGGTGCCGGCGATGCGGCGCAGGTAGGCCCTGCCCCGGAGGCTGCCGGCATCGAAGAGCAGGGCTTCGGCTGGAGGTGCAGCCACGGCAGCGGCAAGGGCGCCGATCAGATCGGCAGCGGCTTGGAGGGCTCCTGGACCCCGACACCGACCCAATGGGACAACAGCTATCTCGACATGCTGTTCGGCAACGAGTGGGAGCTGACGAAAAGCCCCGCCGGCGCCTGGCAGTGGCGGCCGAAGGAGATCACGGACGCCAATCAGGCGCCGGCCGCCGACGATCCGTCGAAGCGGGTTCCGATCATGATGAGCACGGCGGACATGTCGATGCGGATGGACCCGATCTACGAGCCGATCGCAAGGCACTTCCACGCGCACCCGGAAGAGCTTGCGGATGCCTTCGCCCGCGCCTGGTTCAAGCTCACCCACCGCGACATGGGTCCGCGCTCGCGTTACGTGGGCCCGGAGGTCCCGGCTGAGGAGCTGATTTGGCAGGACCCGGTGCCACCGGTCGATCATGCGCTGATCGCAGCCGGGGACATCGCGGACCTCAAGGCCAAGGTCCTCGACTCGGGGCTGTCCGTCTCCGAGCTGGTCTCGACGGCTTGGGCCTCGGCGTCGACCTTTCGCGGCTCCGACAAACGCGGCGGCGCAAATGGTGCGCGCATCCGCCTCGCGCCGCAGAGGGATTGGGGTGTCAACCAGCCGGCCCAGCTCGCTAAGGTGCTGGAAACCCTGGAGGGTATCCGGCAGGACTTCAACGGCGCCCAGCTCGGCGGCAAGAAGGTATCGCTCGCCGACCTGATCGTCCTCGGCGGTTGCGCGGCGATCGAGCAGGCGGCGAAGGACGCCGGGCATGCCGTGGAGGTGCCTTTCGCACCGGGACGCACCGATGCCACCGAGGAGCAGACCGATGTCGATGGCTTCGCCGTGCTGGAGCCGATTGCGGACGGATTCCGCAATTACCAGAAGGCGAAATACACCTTGACGGCCGAGGAGCTGCTGGTTGACAAGGCTCAGCTCCTAACACTGACCGCGCCTGAGATGACGGTCCTCGTCGGCGGCATGCGGGCAATGAGCGCAAACGTCGGGCAGTCCCAACACGGCGTCTTCACCAAACGCCCGGGGACGCTCAGCAACGACTTCTTCGTCAACCTGCTCGACATGAGCACGGAGTGGAAGTCGACCTCGCAAGACGGAGATGTGTTCGAGGGACGCGACCGCGCAACGGGCGAGCTGAAGTGGACCGCCACGCGCGTCGACCTGATCTTCGGCTCAAGCTCGCAGCTCCGGGCGATCGCGGAGGTCTACGGACAGGACGATGCGAAAGAGAGATTCGTCAAGGACTTCGTCGCGGCCTGGAACAAGGTCATGAACGCCGACCGTTTCGACCTTGTCTGAGTCGGGCTAATGGATAGGTAGCAACCACGAGCGGGCGCGGGGAGCGCCCGCTCGATCGAAGGCTCCCGAGCTCGTTTTCCTGGCTCCCGCGAAACAGCGGTAGTCGCGAGTCCGACTCTACAAGGTGGCGGGAAAGTGCTCCTGGTACCCCACCTCGCTGGGATTGCCCGAAAGCCAGCGCCAGTGCTTGGCAAGCCGGCGATAGGCGCAGCGCTCCTGAGAATCGCGGCCATAGTCCGGGTGCTGGCACAGCGCCTCCAGGTCCCTGACCACGGCGGTGGCGAGGTCCCGCGAGCTCTCCCGCACATAGCGGCGAATCATATGCCCCACGCGCTCTTTCAGTGCCTGTGAGGTTGTGCCTTCAATCTCTCGGAGGGGCGGCAACGCAAAGTCGATGTTCATCTTGGGTTCTACCGTTGCTGAGTTTTTGCGGCGTTCGGCGAGCACGACTTGATTGATCAGACCGGCGCGCCTCGCCACAAATCATAATGATTCGCATTTTTCTGTCAAATTTAAATGAGAACGATTATCATCTTATTCCCGTTCGCAGAACCAACGACGTGCGCCCGATGCCATACCGTATCTGCCATTCGAGCAGGCATCGCGGCATTCCGGATTGGCTCCCCTATGCCGCGGAGCCGCGTGCGCCCGCACCTTCCCCGGCATGAAACGTCAACTGCGGGAACGGGATACCCCAACCCCGGGCATTGCAGACGCTCACGCACGCCTGTTGGATGGCACGCTGGACCGCAAGATATTCCTCGGCGGCGCCGGGGCTCATGTTGGCGACGATCAGATAGTCCAGCGAGTGGGTCGCCGCTTCCTTAAAGGCGGCCGTCACCGAAACGAGCTGATCGCCATAGTCGGTTCGCAACCGGTCTTGCACGGCGTCCCGAAACTTGGGGGCGACTTGGTCCAGGCATATCGCCTGGTGGGCATAGTCGATGCCGAAGGTCACCGCCGCGGCGTAGCCGTCCCGCGAGAGATTCTGCATCGCCATGCCGATGAAGCTGGCCGTGGGGATGTCGCGCATCGCGCCCCTGTATTTCAGTCGTACCACCTCCGGGGTCTGCAACAACACCTTCGCCAGAACACCGCCTTCGAGGAGCAGGACGTCGCCGGTGCGCGTAGGAAACCACGGCTCTGTCTTATGGTCCGGGCGCGAGGTGAGTGTGGCTATCTCGGAGGACGGCAGCCGCAGCACGCCGCCCTCGAGGTCCGGGTTGAAGAGGGTGCTGTAGATGTTGAGTGAACGGATTCGCCAGGGCAGCCCGCCGTAGATGACCCGCTCCCCCTCGCGCACCGGGCCCATGTTGAGAAACAGCCGGGCCTCGTCGAGGTAGCGCGGCAGGGTGTTTCTGAGTCCCACGGCCGCGCCGATCAGTACCAGCAGGGCCAGACCGAGCAGGAACCAGTCGCCGGTGACGTAGAGCACCAGCATCACGACTACGATGATCAACAGTCCCGTGCTCAGGCGGAAGGCGAGCAACGCGATCCGGAAGCTCGGGGCCTGGAGTCGGGTAGCCTCCGGGTCGCGGGTGCGGAAGACGACACGCGCGATCAGCCGCATGAGCCCCCAGGTGAGTAGGGCGGCTCCCAGCGCAATCACCAGAGTCAGGCCCCGGCCGGACAGGAACTCGGCGATCGTCTCGTCCAGGTTGCCAAGGACGGAGCTGGTCTCGCCCTCGAGCTGGGCGAGTTGGAAGCGCAGCATGTCCAGATCCTGGGTCGTGGTCTCGCGGCGCGACTGCCATTCCCCTTCCAAGGCATCGACCCGAGCCGCGACCGCTGGCTGTAGGTCGCTCGCGGCGGTGCGCTTGATGCTCGCCAGGGCCTTGTCGGTGAGCTTGAGGTTGTCCTCCTGAAGACTGATCTGCGTGCGAAGCCGATCCATGGTTCGTGGTTTTTCGGTCAGCGCCTTGAGGCTCGACATGAGCGGCTTGGCGATCTCCAGCAGCTCGCTCTGCCAGTTTAGGTCTTGCTCCCCCTCATCCGTGCCCAGGCTCACGCCCCCCACCGCGAGTGCCGTGAAGTGCTCGCGGGAGGCCGACAAGGACTTCTCGGTGTCGGCGATCTTGGCCTCGATCTCGGCCTTTTCGCCCTCCGGCGTGGTCTTCAGGCGTTGCTTGAGTGCCTTGATCTGGTCGCGCTTGCTCTCGATGGCCGCCAGGGTCTTGTTGAGCTGATCGGCGATTTGCAGCTCCGGACCGTTAACCTCCGGCTCGGTCGCCAGCGGATCGGTGCTCGGGTCCGGCTGCGCCGCAGCAATGGCGGTCAGGCCCAGGAGCATCGCGAACAACGGGCCCGCAAGCGAGTAGCGCAAATGCATCCTAGGAGTCTCCAGGGGTGATTTGGAACATTGGACGGTCGCCGAGTATACCGGAGGGGTTTTCGCGGGCACCTACCTCCAGTCAGTATCTGTCCGCAAGCGCGCCCGAGGGTCGCCCGTTCTCGAGCGGTGGGCTTTCCCCGGGATAGGGGCGGTCTGAGTCCTCGGTCCGCCAACCTGGCCGTCGCGTAAGGTCAAGCCGGCCGAGCATCCATTGGAGTAAGCTCCGTTGCGTGTGGCCGCAACGGTCCACCTTCGCAGTTTACAAACACAGAGAGATTAACAATGACAACCACTCGATGGAGAGCTCCGGCTCGAAGAGGTGCACTGTAATGATGACATCGCGAATGCTCGTGAATCGATCTGCGCTCGGCGTGTCTGCCAAAACGTTGTTCATGATCGCTTTTCTGGGGACATCCGTGGCGGCGAGTGCCGATGAGGCGGATGCCAAGCGGCTGCTCAAGGCCATGTCGGACTACATGGTGGCTCAGCAGGCCATCTCGTTCGATTACGACGCCACCCTCGAGGTCGTCACCAAAGAGGAGCAGAAGCTCGCCCTGGCAAGCTCGGGCGCGCTCGTACTCAATCGGCCCGACAAGATCCACGCCACGCGCTCCAGCGGGTTTGCGGATGTCGAGATGTCCTTCGACGGTAAGACGCTGACCTTGCTTGGAAAAGACGCAAACATCTATGCCCGGAAGGAAGTGCCCGGCACGCTGGATCATCTGGTCGACGAGCTGCGGGCGCACAACCGACCGCTGCCCGCGGCGGATTTGCTGTTGACGGACCCCTACGAGGCGCTGATGCTCGACGTCGTCGACATTAAAGACCTTGGCAGTGGCGTGATCGGCGGCGTCGAATGCGATCACCTCGCTTTTCGCGCAAAGGAAGTCGATTGGCAGATTTGGATCGCTCAAGGGGAGCGTCCCTATCCGTGCCGATACGTCATCACCTCCAAGTTCATGAAAGGTGAGCCCCAGTACAGTATTCAGATCCGGGACTGGAAGGCTGGCGACGAGGTCGCGGCGACCGATTTCACCTTCAAGAACACAACGGATGCCAAGAAGGTAGACCTTGAGAATCTCGAGGGTACGGACGAATTACCCAAACATTTCGTGATAGGAGAAGGGCAATGAAGGTTTCGCATCGACTGGGTGTCATCCTGATCGCCGGGGCTGCCGCAATTGGCGGCGCCGACCTTGGGGAGCGGCTTTCACTCCCGGGTTTCCACGGTTTTATTCCGACGGCGGAAGCCAGAGTCGGACGTCCACTCACGCCGGTGAGCGTCGCCGGAGTGGGACGTCGCACGGTACGGCGTTGCGCGGTCGGCGTTTATAACTGTTAGGGAAACGCTGTTATCGCATTTCCCGTCCGGGCCAGGGATGGCTCGACGCCTTCCAGCGTCTTCACCCATTAAAGGTGAAGCCAAAGCTGCCGAGCGGCCCCAGCCTTTAACCCGCTTGCCGGGGAGTCCGCTCATCAACGCCGGGTCCGCCTCGCGCATGTCCGTCCGCTGAGCTCACGGGCTACGACCCGGCCAGCCGGTCCAATCCGGCTGCGGCCGTCTACCGATACTCCAACAGCTCGATCTTGTACCCGTCCGGGTCTTGTACGAAGGCCATGGTCGTGCGTCCGTCCGGGGTCTTGCCCGGTCCCCAGGCGAAGCCCAGTCCGTCCGCCTTCAGGCGTTCGCCGATCGCCTCGACCGAGTCCACCTGAAAGGCCACGTGGCCGTAGCCCGAGCCAAGCTCGTATTCCTCCACGCCCCAGTTGTAGGTCAGCTCCAGCATTGGCCCGTTCTCGCCGTCGCCCTCGGCGCGCAGAAAGGCCAGGGTGAATTTTCCGTCCGGGTACTCCGCGCGACGTACCTCGGTGAAGCCGAGTAGCCGCCGATAGAAGTCGACGGATCGGTCCAGATCGCCGACTCGGATCATGGTATGCAGGTAGCGCATGGCATTCAGTGGCCGGTGGTTGGATATGCGCCGCATTGTAAGCGCGTCCGCCCTCATGCGCTGGGGTGTCGAGGCGATTCAGCCGCGACGCAACCTTGTGCGAGGCGGCTAAGCCGATTCCCAAAACGTAGACCGGGTTGGCATTGGCACTTTACCCGCGCGGATATACTCCGGTTGTACGATCTCCCTCCCGTCCCTATAGCCGCCGCCGCGCAGACCGCTCCACTCGCACAGTCCGCGCCGCGCGCGGTGCCGAAGCGACGGCTGGGGGCACAGGGACACCCGACTCGAAACGGAAGGAACCCAGCACCCCAGGGCGCCAACCCATGTCCGAAACAGCCTCATCGAATGTCCTCGCCTTCGGCGAACGCCCCGCTCCCTTTGATGGCGGCACCTCCGCCGACGCGGGACGACTGCTGCCGGCGTGCCGCGACCGGCTCGCCCATGCGCTCGCCACCGCTTTCGCGGAGAACCTTGCGCGTGCCGGCAACGAGCTGCTCGCCATGGCGGATCGGGCGACCAGCCTGGAACACCAGCAGTTGTACTTCGCCGCGATGGATATTCTCGGCAAACGCGGTCAGGAGCTTCTGCAGCAGTTTCGCGGCGCCTACGTCGAGCAATTCGATGCGGGCGTGGCGATGCTGCGGGGGGAGTGGACCGGCAACGACGGCGCGGGTCCGCTCGAGCTCAAGCTGATCCCTACCGACGACTTCGAGCGCGAGCTGGCCATCGCCAAGCTCTCGGCGCGCGCCGCTTGCAACTGCGCCCAGGAGCTCACCGCCTTGGACCGCCGGCTGGACGCACTCCTGCACCTGCCGCGTATCGTCCAGGAAGACAATCCGATGTTTCCGCGCGCACTCTTTACCGCGATGCTGCATGCCTGCACCGAGCTCGACCTCGGCGACCAGCTTGCGCTCACCTTGCTGGCGGAGTTTGAGCGCCACACGGCGGCGGAGCTGCCGAAAATCTACCACGAGATCAACAAGTATCTGGCGGACAACGACGTCCTGCCGGAGATGGCCATCGGCTCGTCGCCTCCCGCGGTGCGTCTCGAATCCACGGACTCGCCACGGGACGGCGCGC
>JBGSTR010000365.1:0-22304 GCA_041736365.1 Chromatiaceae bacterium
GACCCGGCATCCGCGGAAGCAGCGGAGGCTCTCGCTCGCGCCGGCGCGTTGCGGGTCCTGGCGGTGGACGACAACGCGGACGCGGTCGAGTCGCTTGCGATGCTTCTGGACGTCATGGGGTTCAGGGTCGAGATCGCGCGCGACGGTCTGGAGGCCATCGCGGCGGCGGAACGCTTCCGGCCGGGGTTGGTGCTGCTCGATATCGGGATGCCCAGACTGGACGGCTACGGCGCCTGTCGTCGCATTCGCGAACAACCTTGGGGAAAGGCGATGGTGATTGTCGCCTTGAGCGGTTGGGGACGGGACGAGGACCGCAGACAATCCCGCGACGCCGGATTTGACGCCCATTTGATCAAGCCGATCGACCCCGCGACCCTGCGCCGACTGCTCGCCGACCCCGCTGCGCTTCGGAGCTACGGTACGGGCGGCTCTGCGCACGAGCAGCCGGGCCGGTTCTGAAATCGTGCCGATCCGGCGCGAACGCGGCCAACCAAACGCCGCGGGGCGAGCATCGTGGCACGTATCCTGCTCTTTCGAGTCGGGCAACACTCACTCAGCGGGAGACGGCCACCATGACGACGAACGCGAAACAACGTCGACACGACTACGACTTCGCCGGGTTATCCGCGTTGTTCCTCAATTGCACGCTGAAATCGACCGGCACCGATTCGAACACCGAGTCCTTGATGCAGGTCTCGCGCGACATCATGCACGCCAATCGAATTCAGACCGAGCTGCTGCGGCCGGTCGATTTCGATCTCCCGCCCGGGGTGCAGCCGGACATGACCGAGCATGGGTTCGAGCATGACGACTGGCCGCGCCTGAGCGCCCGGGTCCTGGGCGCGGACATCCTCGTGATCGGAACCCCGATCTGGCTGGGCGAGGAAAGCTCGGTGTGCCGCCGCCTGATCGAAAGGCTCTACAGCGAGTCGGGCAAGCTCAACGACAAGGGCCAGTTCATCTACTACGGCCGCGTCGGTGGCTGCATCGTGACCGGTAACGAGGACGGGCTCAAACATTGCGCTATGAGCGTGTGCTTCGCGCTCCAGCACCTCGGCTACACCATCCCGCCGCAAGCCGACGCCGGCTGGGTGGGCGAGGCGGGCCCCGGCAAGTCCTACGCCGACGAGGGGTCGGGTGGACCCCGGAACGACTTCACGCAACGCAATGTAACCTTCATGACCTGGAACCTGATGCACCTGGCGCGGCTGCTCAAGCAGGCCGGCGGTATCCCGGCGCACGGCAATCAACGCAGCGAATGGGATGCGGGCTGCCGCTTCGATCATCCCAATCCCGACTACCGGTAGGGAAGCGCTGATTTAGGCATTTCCCCTCTGGGCGCAATGGCCCGACATTTTCGAGCACCTAAGGGCCAAAAAAAAAATGGCGCGGTCCGGGAGTCGCGCCTCTCGGACCGCGACCGGATCAAATGCCGGGACAGCACTTGATCGGCGTTTCTTTGGAATCGAGCGGGATCGACCCGGCGCGTGCGCCCCGCCCCGAGGGGGTCGCACCCGGGGCGGGGCTTGTGCCGGCTTACAGCACCGGGCTCCCTGATTCGGTGCCGTTGCCGTCGAGTCGTCGCAGGAGGGCTTGCGAAAACGCCTCCAGGTCGTCCGGTTTGCGCGAGGTGATCAGATTGCCGTCCTCCACCACCTCTTGGTCGACCCAATCCGCCCCGGCATTGATCAGGTCGGTGCGCACCGACGGCCACGAAGTCAGCGTCTTACCCTCAACCGCCTCGGCCTCGATCAGAAGCTGCGGACCGTGACACACCGCGGCGACCGGGCGACCGGTAGCCACGAACCCGCGCACGAACGCGACCACGTCCTCGTCCATGCGCAGCTTGTCCGGCGCCTGCCCACCGGGAAGGAGCAACGCGGCGAAATCCTCCGGGTACAGGTCGCTTGCGGCATACGTGACGTCCACCTGCTCGTCGCCGCGTTCGCCGACGACGGTCTGCCCGCCTCGGCTGCCGAACACCGTCAGCTCGTGCCCCGCCTCGCGCAGGCGCCGCGCGGGAACCGAATACTCGCTGTCTTCGAAACCGTCCGCCAATGCAATGGCAATCTTGGCCATGTGTCTTTCCTCTTGCCGAACATGGACGGAAATTCAGCAGATCCCGTGCCACTCGAATTCCAGGCGCGCCTGGACCGATCCCGTCCCGCCCCGCGGGTGATTTCACCCGCCAGCGGTGTTTTTGCCGACTCGGGAGGTGTGCTCGACCCAAGCCGAATCGGAACGCGGCCCGAATCCCGTTTTTGCTCCCCGCCAATGGTGTGTAGCATGACGAGTCTTCGGATTTCCGCGCCGAAAGCGCTTCGGGACGGGTGCGATCGGGTTGCGGGGAACGAAGAAACACCGTGGCCGGATCGCGTGCGTTCGCCGCGGGTTGGACTGACTTTCCTGCTAAGGACGCCAATTGCCGGGAGGCTAGTCAACATGACGAATCAGCTTTGGATCGCCGGGCGAGTCGCCTCGGCACTGCTCATTGGACTGCTGCTGCCGTTGGGTGCGCAGGCAGAGGATCGGGAGACACAGGGAATGAAGACCATCGAAGGCAGCGTCTGGTACCGCGAGCGCATGGCGCTGCCCCCCACTGCCGAGGTTCAGATTACGCTGGAGGACGTCGCCCGCGCGGACGCGCCCTCCGCGCGGATTGCGAGCACCTCCGTGAAACCCGAGGGTGGCCCACCGTTCGCCTTCTCACTCGCCTACGACCCCGCGAGGCTCAACGATCGTGGTCGCTACGCCTTACGCGCGCGCATCGAGTCCGAGGGCCGGCTACTGTTCATAAGCACCGAGCATATTCCCGCCTTTGATCGGGCACAGCCAGTGGAGATCGTGGTATCGCGCGTTCGGGCATCGCGCAGCGAAGATCCCTCCTCCGCCGTAAAGCCCGACGCCAGCCTCACCGATACCTATTGGAAGCTCACCGAGCTTGATGGCCAACCGGCTTCCCTCGGTGCCCGAGGACGCGAGCTTCACCTGGTGATGAATGGCCAGGAGTCCGGCGTGCGCGGATTTTCCGGATGCAACCAATTCACCGGCAGCTACGAACGCGATGACGCTCGGCTGCGTTTTGGACCGCTCGTCGCGACCCGAATGGCGTGCATCGACGGCATGGACCAGGAGCAGCGCTTCCTCGCCGCGCTGGCGAGCGCCATGCGCTTCACCATCAGCGGCGACGGCCTCGCGCTCTATAGCGGCGACGAGCGATTGACCCTGCGGTTCGAGGCGGTCTACCTGCAGTAGCCACCGCAAGGCGCGAGCCGGGCCGCCGGCACGCGCCGTTTTCCCCCGTTTACCCCGCGTGCGCCGCTTTGGGCGGCCGCAACGACTCGTAGCTTCGCGCCCTTCAATCCGCTGCCGCGCTTGTTCCTCGATGCGCGGGCAGCGCGTTTTTTTACCGATGCGCCGGTCCGCCGTCTGCAAGCGAGTGTCGGCACTTGTCAGACCTTGTTGGGGCCTCAATACGCTGGTAACGTGCAAGTAACTGAACCGTAATCCGGTTCACTCGTGGTAGATTCCGTCACCGTTGCACACACCCCGTTGAAAAACCCCCTGCTTTCTACTCTCTCCGCCATTCCATTCCTGCTGCCGGCCCTGTGGCGTCTCCTAGAGCAAGGGGTGGACCAACCGCTGGGGCTGGTCTCGGATATCGGCGTGGGTCTGCTGATGTGGCTGGCCTTCTTGGTGCTCCCCCGAACCGCGCGCGTGCTGCTGGTGTTGCTCTGGGCATCGTTTCAGATCGCCGCCGGCGAGTTGCAAGCCGCCATGCAGCGCTTCCCTACCTGGCAGGACGTTCCTTATCTCTTCAATCCGGAGTTCCTGGAAAACACGACGGCAGGTTTCTACCTCCATTCGCCCGCGAAGGCCGCGGCCCTGGTTGCCGCGACCCTAGTGTGTATCCTGTTGCCCGCTCCGAGGCCCGACTGGCGGGACCTGCGCTATGTCATCGCCGCCGGCGTGCTGCTCCTGGCCGGCCATTCCCTAACGAGCCAACAAGTTGCCGACACCGGCGTTGCGGCACGCTATAACCCCCTGCATTGGTTTGCCGGTGACGCCGTTGCGACGGTGCTACGCCCTGCTCCGACCCGCCTGACCGACGCGGACCTCCCGCGCGGACTGCTGCACGTCGATCTCACCGGATCACCTCTGGTCGAGAAGGGTCGCGCTAGAAATGTTCTCATCGTCGTGATGGAAGGGCTGCCCGGTCTCTACTATCCCGAGATCCGTCGCGCGATGGGGGTCGATGCGGAGACCCTGAGCATGGAGGGACTGGCCTCCAATACCGGGGCCGCCATGCTGATTCCGGACTTCGTCGCCCACAGCCACCAAACGATCCGCGGCCTCTACGCCCTTCTTTGCGGCGATTTCAGCAAACTGAACCTGAAGACCCCCAAGGCGTTCGAGCTGTCGCCGGATTCCGAGCGGGCGCGGAGCTGCCTTCCCGCCCAGCTGGCGAAACGCGGCTGGAGCACCCATTACCTGCAGGGCGCGGGTCTTACCTTCATGGGCAAGGACCGGGTCATGCCAATCGTGGGATTCCAGCACGCCCACGGCTCCGAGTGGTTCACCGACCCCGATCCGTACCCCTTTGAATGGGGCGCAAGCGACCCGGCATTTTTCACGGGCGCTCGGCACTATATCGCCGACCTTCAGGCGGCCGGCAATCCCTGGCTCCTGACCCTGCTGACGGTCGGCACCCACCAGCCCTACGCGGACGCATCCGCGGCGGTCGCCGCCCGCTATCCCGACCGGCGCGACGCGGCCGTGGCCATGCTCGACCAAGCGGTAGCCGCCTTCCTCGAGGGAATCGCCAAGGACGGAGTGCTGCGCGACACACTGGTCATCCTGACCTCCGACGAATCCCACGGCGCGGCGCTGGCCGACTGGGTGAGCAGCTGGGGACTCGGGATCGTGATGGCTCCGGAGCAGGACCAACTGCCGCGAATCAAGCAAGGAACCTTCGGCCTGGTCGACATCAACGCCTCGGTCCTCGACTACCTGGGATTGCCGGTGCCGCCCACGGTGATCGGCCGAAGCCTATTCCGCGACTACAGCGAGCCGCGGGAAATGGTCTCCGAAACCTCGGGCAAGCTGCGCTGGCACACGCGCGACAACCGCCGCTACGAATGCAGCTCGGATTCCAGCAGGTGCCGGGTCGGAACGGCAAACAGCATCCTCGGTTTTCCGTCGGCGCCCCTGGAGCTTGATCACGAAGAAAGCGCCCCGCTGTACTTTGCCCGCGCGGCGGTGCTCGACGACACGCTGATCGCGCAAGGCAGGCCGCAGCGAATGCGCTTCGCGAGCGGCGAGATTCGCCGCCTCCCGGAAAAGGTCGTGAACGAATGGTCCGAAAACCTCATCGGCGCCCAATATCTGGATTTCCCCGAGCGATCCAAGACTCACGTGTCGATGCGGATCAAAGCCGTCGAGGCGGGCACGGAGGGCATTCAGTTGAAGTTGAATCTCCGCCAATACGAGCATCTGGTCACCGACATCGTCTATCCGGAGTTCCCGCTCCTGCACAGCGGCGACGTGGCAACCATCGATTTCGATTTCACCAATCCCAAGGCGCGCCAGGCATTCTCCTTTCATCTCTTCGGCGAAGGAAACAATGCAGCCGTCAAGATCGAAGAATTCGACATCACGGTAGACCGACGCGGCAGTTGAAGCCGTGGTCCTCGAGATCCTTCTACCCGGGATACGCGCCGCTTTTCCCCATCAGGTCGCCTTTTTCGACGCCGTGGATTTCTAAACCCGCTCGCCCCGCCCCGTCGGGCTTCGCCCGACACCCGCGCGTTGACCCGGGTTCGCGCTCCCGCAGAATTCGACGCATGGACAGGATCCAAACCTGGTGGCCGTGATCAGCCGCACTCGCGCCCCATCGGCCCCGTGCGGAGCGCTACACGCCGTCTTGAAGTGGCTGTGCATGGCGCTCTCCATTACCGCGGGCCGGCCAGTGTTCGGCGCAGCCCCGATCCCGGCGGAGCTGGTTGTAAACACTCAGGAGTCGATTCACGAAGAGGTGGCGGTCAGCGGCGCGGTGGTCGTCGGGGTGGCCGCGGCAAACGCGGACGGCGTCTATTTCGCGCGCAATACCTACCGGATTCCGAAGAATGCTGCCACCCCCGGGAGCCGCGTCGTGCTCCTGCCGTTCGAGGGCACGAAAAGACCCGATCTCATCCGCGGCTATGGCGCGGGGGACCTCGCGGTACGGACCACGCCCGGGAAATGCGAGGCCAGCTCCAGCACCTACTTGATCGCCGCCTCGGAGCTCTCCTCTGAAAACGTGGAGGTGCTGATCAACGGGTTCGGCGCCAATGCGGTGTTCTATCGCACAGCGGACGGCTCGGAGGCGGACTGTACCGAGATCACCGAAGGCCGGCGCACCAGCTACGACTACCGCTGCGCGATCCCCATCGGCTCTATCGGCACCGGCTTGCAGTCGGTTGTGAATGGGTTGATCGCCATGATGACAATTCCTCGCTTTACGGTTGGGCGCCAGCTCGATTGTGCAGGAATTGGTCGGTGAATCGCCAGAAGAACGCCTTGACGTGAGCGCAAGGAGCGCGGAAATACGGGTCGCGGGCGAGCGGGAACGCCCTCATCTCGCCAACCTACCGAGGTCCGATTGTGTTCCTCGCCGCGCCGTCGTTTCGAGCCGCCGCCGGTGCGCGAATACAAACCCGAGGGTAAGATAGCGGGCTCGTGCGACGGCCCGAGCCGCGAAGGATCCGGGCTACCGACATTCCTCTCGCAACCAACGGATTTCAACAACGCATGTACAGATTGTTGCCTCTCGTCGTGCTGATTTTCAGCACGGGCTGTGCGACCGATGAGATGGCCGGAACGGATCGGTCGGGCGGCGAGGCCCGAATCGTGAGGCAGATGGATCTGCCCCTAGTCGGAGCGGCTCCCGCGCAGGGACAAGCGCCGCGCAAGACCTTCCAGGCAAGGTCGGTGCAGGGCTGGCTGGATGCGACCGGGGCGTGGGGGATGACCACTGAGGTCGCCCACAGCCGGGGTCGCTGCGGCACCTACGAGACGGGCATTCAAATCGGCAAGGGCGATGCGGCCTGCACGCGTGTGGATTGGCTCTCCGATCCGGACTTCGGCAGCCGGCGTACCCAGTGCAACGCTGCGACCTTGATTCACTCCGGTGCCGGGACCATTCAGCCGCCCCGCTCCGCCGTACCGGAGGCGAACTGCGTGCGTGTCCTGGTGCGTTGCACGGGTGCCTGTTGACCGCCCGCTTCTGAACCCGCGCCGTGCACCGACACGGGTCGGGTCGGGCGAGGCCACGTCATCCCGGAGGCTCAGGTGCTCGATTCGGCCTCTACGCGGTGCTTCGCCGCAATGAAGGCGCCGTGGGGAACATGCAGCAGGTCGGCGACCTTGCGCACCAGATGCTCCTCATAGTGGTGTATGACCTTGTCCGCGAACGCAATGCGCCACAGATGCTCGACCAGCCGAACCCTCTCCTCTTGTCCGTAGTGCTGGTTGATCAAGGACGTAAACTGGAAATAGTCGGTTGCGTCCATGCGCTCGGCCTCTGCAAGCTCGATCAGCTCCCTTGATTCCTCCGGGGTCAGGTCGAATTGATCGGCGATCCCGGCTTCCACACGCGCACATTCCTCGGGGCGCACCTGCTCGTCCATTCGCGTCATCTCGAGCAGCAAGGCGGCGACGGCAAGCCGCAGCCGGTGGGCGGCCTCCTCCTCGGTATCCGCCCCGCCCGGCATCAGATGCAGCTCGAAAAAGGTTTTAATCCGGGTAAGCATTCAATCTCCAGCGTTGAAACAGGTTCGTCTCGGTGAGCTGTATCCTCAGCGCCCCCGGGTGAGGACCGAATAGCTCTTGCCCTCGGGCGTCTCGAATTGATACCGCAGGCGGTTGCGAGGCGCCGCGGAGTTGGTCAGACGCAGAAACAGGTCGTCGAAGTACTCCGGCACCTCCAGGCTGAAGTTATGGAAGTTCCGGGTCCGATTGACCGGCGTCACGTCGATCAGGTTGACCCGATTCGAGTCACTGTCGACCAGATCCAGCAGGTCGTCGACCTCTTGAAACAGCGCCGCATCGTCGGCGGACAAGGTGCTCTCACCGAGTCGGCGGGCGCGATTGACCACCCGGCTGATCAGCAAGGCACGGTCGTTGGAAGAGACATAGACGGTCGTCTGGCGGGCCAGCGCCGCCAGCTCGTGCTTGAACTGCTCGTTGAACAGGGCATGATCGACATCCGGCGCGGTCAACACCACCTCGTCGATCTCGGTCTCGATGTCGGCGAAATCGCCGTCCGCGTAGAGCTTGCTGAAGGCCTCCACGACCACCTGACCGCCCATGCTGTTGGCGACCAGCCACAGACGCTGCGGTTGAATCTCGTCCACGATCAGTCGCAACGTTGCCGCGAGATCCGCGCCGGAATCCGACGCCACCTGTTGCGCCCTGCGATAGCCGCGCAGGGTGTCTCCCTGATTGCCCGGCCAGTCGAACATCATCACCGGTGCGTCGATATCGAGGATTCGCGCGAGAAATGCCGTACCCCGAAGCGAAGAGTCGAAGTCCGCCCGGTACCCGTGAATCAGCAGCAGCAGGGCATGATGCGGCGACGCCTCCACCATCGCCCGCGCCTCCTGCACGAAGGCCGCTTGCTCTTTCTCCCGCACGTCGAGGATGTTGATCTCTTCCTGGAGGAACCAGCTGCTCGCATCCAACCAGCGGCCGAGACCCAGCGTCGGCTTGATCTCCGTGTCGAACGAGCCGAGCCGAAGCCGGTCGGTCCGCTCCGAGGTAAAGCGCTGATCGAATGGGCCGTCGCCGGCCTCACCCCCCCGATTGGTGGCGAAAAAGAACCTATAGCGATCCTCATCGCCGAGCCGGGCGACCTTCAAGCGGCGAAATTCGAAGCTTTCCGCAAGCTCCAGCGCCGCGTTGGTCGACCAGAAGAAACCGTAATATCCAACGGCTCCGAGCACCAGTATGATTGGCCCCGCTATCCACAGAAGTCTTTTCGTAACGGGTTTCACGGTAGTGGTTTAGCTTTGGAATCCATGCGGCAGCTGACTAAAGTGGTCGGCGAGATACCGGCGGCGGCTGTTGCTACCCGACCGGTCGCCGGCAAGTGTCACCGGCGAGCGGCGTCTGTGCAAGCGGTACCATCGACGATATCGCGCTGAGTTTCACCCAACCATTCAACCGAGCCACGTCGGATTGAATGCACTCGCCGCGCGAGCGGATCTACTACAAAACGGGCTGGCTCCGGCGTTCCCGGCGTCGCAATCGTTGTAACCCGGGCTGTGCGACCGACCCGCGACGCGGGCGCGTCCGGAGCAAGCTTGGGTGCACCCTCGGCGGCCAAGAGCCGTCGCGCCCCGGGCACCACCAAGTACCTTTTCGAGACATTATCAAGATCTAGGAGCGACTCTTTGTCCAAATCCGTTACCAATGAACCTCAAGGGGCGACGGTGCCCTGGTACTCGCTTGATGTCGCCGCGGTGCTGGAAAAGCTCAGCGCCGATCGGGCGAAAGGTCTCGATGCGGCGGCGGCGTCGCAACGTCTGGAGCAGTACGGACCCAATCGTCTGCCCGAGGGCAAGCGGCGCGGCCCCTTAAAGCGCTTTCTGTCGCAGCTCAACAATGTGCTGGTCTATGTGCTGCTCGGCGCCGGGTTCGCAAAGCTGCTCCTCAATCTATGGGTGGATGCCGGGATCATCTTCGGCGTGGTCCTCATCAACGCCCTGCTCGGCTTTATCCAGGAGGGCAAGGCGGAAAAGGCCCTGGACTCCATCCGCAACATGCTTTCCGCCGAAGCCCGCGCGGTGCGTGGCGGCGAAACGCGCATCATCCCGGCAGAAGATCTGGTGCCCGGGGACATCGTGCTGCTTGAGTCCGGCGACAAGATCCCGGCGGACCTGCGCCTGGTCGAGGCCAAGAATCTGCGCACGGAGGAGGCGGCACTGACCGGCGAGTCGGTACCGGCGGACAAGTCGACCGACCCCGTCCCGGACAAGGCGACCGTGGGCGATCGGCACAACATGGCCTTCTCGGGGACTATGGTGGTGTCCGGCCGGGCCACCGGCGTGGTGGTCGCCACCGGGGCCGAGACCGAGCTCGGCCGCATCAACGCCCTGCTCTCCGGGGTCAGCTCGCTGGAGACGCCGCTGCTGAGGCAGATCAAAAAGTTCGGCTACGCCATCACCGCGGTGATTGCCGTCGTGAGCGTGCTGGTCTTCGCCTACGGCAAGTGGGTGACGGGCATGGATCTGGTCGAGCTGTTCCAGGCCGTGATCGGGATCGCGGTGTCGGTGATCCCGGAGGGCCTGCCCGCGATCATCACCATTGCCCTGGCCATCGGCGTGCAACGTATGGCGAGCCGCAACGCCATCATCCGCCGTCTGCCGGCGGTGGAGACCCTGGGCTCCGTGTCGCGCATCTGCTCCGACAAGACCGGCACCCTGACCCTGATGGAGATGATGGTGGTCTCCGCCGCCACCGCCGAGTCCGAGTTTGAGGTCAGCGGCAACGGCTATGCCCCCGAGGGCGAGGTCACACAGGATGGCCGTCCCGCCGAGCCTAACGCAGTGATGAGCCTGATGGGCCAGGTCTCGATGCTGTGCAACGACGCGGTCCTGTTCGAAGAGGATGGCGTCTGGAAGGTCCAGGGGGACCCGACCGAGGGTGCGCTGTATCCATTCGCGAGCAAGCTGGGCATGGACCGACAGGCCGAGCTCCAAGCGCTGCCGCGCATCGACGCCATCCCGTTCGAGTCCGAGCATAAGTTCATGGCGACCCTGCATCGGGCGGCGGACGGCCCGGAGCTGTTTTTCGCCAAGGGTGCGCCGGAGGTCATCATGGGCCACTGCGATCGCCAGCAGAGCGCGTCCGGCGAGGCGGTGCCGATCGATCGCGAGCACTTCATGCAGGTCTCGGATCGCATGGCGGGTCAAGGCGAGCGGGTGCTCGCGCTGGCTTGGCTCGAGAACCCGGGGCTCACCGCCGGCACCCTCGGCCCCGCCGACCTACCGAAGAACCTGGTGCTGCTCGGGCTGATCGGGCTGCTCGATCCGCCCCGCCAAGAGGCCATCGAGGCGGTCGAGGACTGTCACGAGGGTGGCATCCGGGTGACGATGATCACCGGTGACCACAAGATCACGGCCGCCGCCATCGCCCGGATGCTCGGGATCGGCGACGGCAAGACCGCGGTGGCCGGCGCCGAGATCGAGGAAATGAACGACGCGGCGCTGCAAGAGACGGTACGCGACGTCGATGTCTTCGCCCGCGCCAGCCCCGAGCACAAGCTGCGGCTGGTGAAGGCGATTCAGGCCAACAAGCAGATCGTCGCCATGACCGGCGACGGGGTGAACGACGCCCCGTCGCTGAAAAAGGCCGACATCGGCGTCGCCATGGGAATCAAGGGCACGGAGGTGACGAAGGAGGCGGCCGGGATGATCTTGGCGGACGACAACTTCGCCTCGATCACGGCGGCGGTGAAGGAAGGCCGCACCGTCTACAACAACATCGAGAAGGCCATCCTGTTCATGCTGCCGACCAACGTCGCGCAGGCGCTGGTCATCGCGGTGGCAATCTTCTTCGGCTTCACCATGCCGATTACCGCGCCCCAGGTCCTGTGGGTGAATATGGTGACCTCGGTGGCCCTGGGCTTGGTCATCGCCTTCGAGCCCCATGAGATGGATGTGATGCAACGTCCGCCGCGTGCGGTCGACCGCGCCATCCTCACCGGATTCGGGATCTGGCGGGTATTGTTTGTCGGGCTGGCCCTGGTGGCCTTTACCCTGTGGGAGTTCTTCTGGACCAAGGCCACCGGCGGCTCGGACGAGCTTGCCCGCACCGTCGCCGTCAACGCCATCACCATCGGCCAGGTCTTTTATCTGCTCAACAGCCGCTTCCTGGTGGACTCGTCCCTGTCGTTCAAGGCCCATGCCGGCAATAAGTATCTGCCGATGGGTATCGGCGCCGTTGTGGTGCTGCAGCTCCTGTTTACCTATGCGCCACCGCTACAGGCACTTTTTGGAAACGAAGGGCTTCCCTTGCACGCCTGGGGCTGGTTGTTCGTCGGCGGGTTCTTCTTCTTCCTGGTCGTGGAGCTCGAAAAGTGGATTATCCGATCGTCCCCCAGACTGCGAGCGGCGGTGACCACAGTCGAGACGGGGGGGCCGAAGCCCGCGGTCGCAATGCCGTGACCGGGTTGGACTACGTATGCGAGCCGCAAAGGCGATGAAGGCACGCGAGAGCGAACGCGGTTTCAGGCCGCCCGTGGATTGATCGCCCGCTGTCGGTCGGAGCCGACGGCCCCGACCGACAGGCCGTTCATCATTCATTCGAGGAGATCCATGGCTATCCAATCCGCTTCCAAGACGGCCTGTCTGCTCGTCGCGTTGGCGACACTCACCAGCGCGGTAAGCGCGGAAACGAGCAGCGACGCGACCGAGCAACAGACCTTTACCCTGGCACGCGGGCAAACCCTTTCCACCGTGTGCACGGGCATCCGCAACACCGGGGTCGAGGTTTCCATTTCCGATTGCGCGAGGCAGATCCTGTTCACCAACCGAGATTGGTTCGACAAGACGTTTGGGTACGTGTGGCCGGATCCCGCGTCCGTGAGCCTCGATTCCGCCATGAGACTCTGGGCGGGCGTCACCTACCGGCTGCCGGCGGAATTTGTTCAAACCAGTGACCAGCAGCCGGCCCGGGAAACCACTTCCGAGACCGAAAAGCTTGGGGCGCGGGAGTCGCAAGATCAGATCTCCCGGCAGGCGCAAGAGGAGCAACGCGAGCCGGAGACGGCGAACCCACCCGTGAGCCCGGAGGCAGAGAAGATCGTTCCGCCAGAACAAGACCGGCAAGCCGGGCCCGAGCCCGAGCGCTCCCCCGCACCTACGGGGCTGGCGGATCATCAAGATCAGGCGGCTCAAGCGAGCACGGTCGCGCCCACCGCACCGCCTCCGGGGCATTTCGATGCCAAGGGCAAACCGCCATCGCGGTTTACCATCGAGGTGCTAGAGCAGGCCCGAAAAGGACTACCGTTCGACGATCGCCGGGATTTCGAGGAGAACCGGAAGAATCTGCTCGCCCCGATGGAAGGTCTTCGGATTATGGCGGACGACGGCCATGCCGCCTGGGATATGGAGCCATTTCAGTTCTTGGACCAGCAGGACTCGCTCGACAGCGTCCACCCGTCCCTGCAACGCATCGGTCAATTGAACAACAACTACGGCCTCTACGAGGTCGTGCCGGGTATTTACCAGGTCCGCGGATTCGATCTTTCCCAGATCACTTTCATCAGCGGCAAGAGAGGCTGGATCGTGCTCGATCCACTGGTCTCTGCGGAAACGGCTCGCGCCGCCCTGGATCTGTTGCAGAAGCACGTGGGCCATACGGTTCCCGAGACCTCCCGAATCGCGATTGTTCGCAACTGGCTGAGCGGCCCCCGCGATGAGGACCGCGGGCCGGCGCCCGTCACGGCCGTGATCTATTCCCATAGCCACGCCGACCATTGGGGTGGCGTACGCGGGATCGCGGATGAAGCGGACCTAAGCTCCGGTCGGGTCGAGATCATCGCCCCCGCGGGTTTTATGGATGCCGCCATCTCGGAGAACGTCTTCGCCGGCAACGCGATGAACCGGCGGCTCGATTATGCGTATGGAGTTGAGCTACCGCGTGGTCCTTACGGGTATGCGGGCCAGGGTCTCGGTCAGGCCGTGTCCAGCGGCGCCACCGGACTCATCGCCCCAACCCGTTTGATCACGAAGCCGATCGAGGAGATCACGGTCGATGGCGTGAAGATGGTCTTCCAGCTCACGCCGGACACCGAGGCCCCGGCGGAGATGAACACCTGGCTGCCCGAGCACAAGACCCTGTGGATGGCGGAGAACGTCATCGCCGGCATGCACAACATCTACGCGTTGCGGGGGGCCCCGGTCCGCGACCCGCTTAGCTGGTCGAAGTACATCGACCAAGCGCTCCATCGGTTTGGAACGCAGGCCGAGGTCATGCTTACCGCTCACCACTGGCCGCGCTGGGGCAACGACCGAATCCAGGAGGTGCTGCGCACGCAGCGCGATCTCTACGCCAACCTGAACAACCAGGTGCTGCATCTCGCCAATCAGGGCGTGACCATCAACGAGATCCAGAATGTCTATGAGCTTCCCAAGAGCCTCATGCAAACATGGGATGCCCGCGGTATTCATGGCTCATCCGAGCAGAACAGCCGTGGTGTCATTCAGCGCTACCTCGGCTACTGGGATGGCAATCCCGCAAACCTCATCCCTCTATCGCCCGGGGACTCGGCACCGCTTTATGTCGAGATGATGGGCGGCGCCGAGACGATCCTCGCCCGCGGCCGGCAGCTCTACGACCAGGGGGCCTACCTCTACGGAACGGAGATTCTCAATAAGCTGGTGCAGGCCGAGCCGCAGAACCAGGCCGGCAAGGACCTGCTGGCGGACAATTTCGAGCAGCTCGGCTACCAGCAGGAAAACCCCGGCCTGCGCAACAGCTTCTTGGCGGCCGCTTACGAGCTTCGCAACGGCGTCCCGGAAGGCGAAGGCGCCCGAACTGCAAGCGCCGACACCATCCGCGGCATGCCTACCGAGCGCTGGCTGGATTTTCTCGGCATTCGCGTGGACAGCCGGAAGGCCGAGGGGATGCGGTACACCATCAACCTGATCACGCCGGACAACGGCGAGCAATTCCTGATCGAGCTTGAGAATGCGACCCTGACCAACATCAAGGGGTATCAGTCGGACCATCCAGACCTGACCGTTACGATCAAGCGAACCGATCTCGAGCAGGTGATGATGGGCGCCAAGACGCTTGAGGCTCTGATCGCGGATGGCATCGCAAAGGCGGAAGGCAATGCCGACCTCTTGACCCGGATTGCTTCAACGATGGTCGACTTCGACCCGCGCTTCGAGATCATGCCCGGCACCAAGGTTCGAGAACCGGAAGGCGTCGTGGCCAACCCCTTCCAAGCCGACATCGGCGCACCGACTGCAGAATAGCGCTCGCAAGCGGTGGTGGCGCGCCAAGAAGGCGCGCGCCGCCCGCACCGTGTCGACCCTCGATCGGGCGGAGGTTGTCCTCGACCGCCGCAAGCGCTTATCGCGCCGCCGGGATGCCCTGGTCGATCCGCTCAAGCACGTAAGGGAAGAATGGATTCGACGACATCCGGGTCAGGGCATCGATGCTGGTGACGAGGGTACCGCGCTCGCCCCGCAGCGCGATGGCACCGAGCTGCACGCCGAAGTCCTCCGCGGGGTCGGGCGTCATGCCATAGAGTCCATCGTCGATCGGGAACGGGAGCGCGATGTGCGACAGCGAGAACACCTCGCTCGGATAGGTGAGCGTCAGGGGTCTCACCTCCTCCGTCGCCGCGCCCGCCTCGACCGTCCGTTCCACCATCTCCGGGGCCCCCGAGCTCGCGTTGGCGATCACGGCGGTGCGAAATTGCCTCGGGGCATCGGGGAGCAGGTTTGCAAGACTCGCCTCCAAGCCCGGACGCAGCAGCGGGCCGAACTTGCTCGAGCGATTCAGATCGAATAGCACCAGCTCGCTGCCGTTTGCGGGAAGCACTGTATAAAGCGCATCGACGATCGCGCGGGTGCTGACGGTGAAGTCCGTGACCGACTGAAAGGTGAGAATCGGCGGCAGATCGGCGAGTCGGCCCTCGCCGGCGAGACGGGCGATGCGCGGTTGCAGGGTGCGGGTCAGAAGCGAGGACTGACGGGCCGCGTTGACCGGGAACGAGTTGTACTTAAACGGGTTGAACTCCGGCAGGATGGATAACCAGGCGGCCTTCGCGAAGGCCGGGAAGACCGCCGGTAGACCGGCCAGCCCGGCAAATCGCGCCAACTCGGTGAGCCCGATCATCGGCGACAAGAGCACCACCCGATCGACACGGGACAGCCCGGGGTCATCGATCGCGTCCAGGGCAAATTTCACCGCAAGCGCACCGCCGTTGGAGTAGCCCACGAGGTGCAGCGGCGCGTCCGAGCCGACTCGGCGGCGCGCCTCGCGCACCGCCAGGCGGGTTGCCGCCATCCAGTCCTCCCAGGTCGCCTTGGCGAGACCCGCGGGTACAGTGCCGTGACCCGGCAGCCGGGGCGCGATCGCGACAAAGCCCCGCTCCCGATAAAGCTCGGCGACATGGCGAACGCTATAGGGAGAATCGGTAAGACCGTGAAGCAGCACGACCGCGCCGACCGGTGTGCCTATGGGCTCGAAAATATAGGAGCGGTTCCAATCGTGGGCGAAATGGCCCGGATACACCGGGCTGCCCTCGAAATAGCGATTGGCGGGAACCTTTTCCTCGTCGTCCAAGCGCGTGGTGACCTCCGAGTCGACCTCGTTGAACAGCGCGTCCTCGGCCTTTAGGTAGGCGTCCCAATCGGCGCCGTCGATCTTGGAGGCGCTCAGCTCATCCGGCACGAAGGTGTGCCAGACCTCGAGCGGGGGACCCTGCTGGGAGGTATAGACCCGAAGCCCCAGGAAGATCAGGGCCCCGGCGAGAATCAGGCCAACGGCCCACGAAATCAGCCTGCTTAAACCAGCACCCATCGAACCCCCTCTCTTGGATGGAGAACGTCAGACATGGAAGCGAAACCCCGGGCCTCAGACGATCCCGGCGTCGCGAACGCTTTCGAACAGATCGATGTCCCAGGCGACCAGGTCTCGGCGCACGGCGTCGGCACGCTGGCGTGGAAGCAATCTCGCCAGATCCTCGCCGGTCACCACACCCCGAATCACGCCCGGTGCGGAGCGCGCGTGCTCCAAGGTCTGCCAGGCCAGAATCGCGGCGCCCACCGCCGTGGGATAAGAGATATAGGTGGCGCCCGCGTAGGGTGAATCGAGTAGACCCTGATAGCGCAGGTAGCTGAGCCCGACGGTCTCGATCAGGGTTTGTCGCTCGCTACGCACCGCCTCGCTGACGCGGATCTCCGCCGCCGCACAGAAATGGGCGCGGCGAATGGTGCCGGATCTCAGATACTCCTCGATCAGCCGGGGGTGCTTCATGCCCGGAAGCACCGCCCGCACCATCGCCTCGATGGTCATCCCCGACTGATCCGGCAAGGTATTCTTGGACAACAGATTGAGCTGATGGAGTGCCTTGACCAGCTCGACCTCGGAGCCGCCAGTGTAAACGCCAATGGACTCGACCCCGGGAAAGGAGCGTCGCAGTGAAAGCAGCTCCTCCTGGTAGAGCGGATACTGACGCGTCGGGGCCGGCTCGTAGGGAAAGCTGTACTGACGCATCGCGGCAAAGGGCTGCAGCTTCTCCATGCGCCCCTGCTCCAAGCGGAACGGGGCCTGTGACAGCTCCTCGAGCGCGACCGCGGGAGACCAGGAAAAGATCACGGCGTCGGAGTCGATATCCTCCAGCAGGTAGAGATCGATCCGCTCGATTCGGAGCCCCTCGCGCCCGGCGTCCATCAGCTCGTGCACGTGCTGTCCGATCAGGAAGTTCGTGATCCCTGGAGAGACGCCGAAGTTGATCAATGCGGCGACGCCTCGCTCGCGCAGCGCGGAGTCGTAGCGGTATTGAGAGAAGGTCAGGGTGCGTTCGGTCTCCGCGTCGTACATGTCCGACGCCAGATCCAGGGACCAGGCACCCAAACGGACCGCAAGCTCGATGATTGGACAGTTGAAGTTCGGCAACGCCGCGTTCACCAGCAGGGAGGCGCCCGCCAGCTGCGTATCGTAGGGCGGATCCAGTGCCAGGATTGGGTCGAAGCTCGACACGCCGTGCAGGTCGATCAGCTCCAGCAGCGATTCCGCATGGAATAAGGCATCCCGCGCCGTGTCCGGGTCGATGGTATAGACCACGAAGCGCACCGGCACCCCGTCGCGCTCGGCCAGCTCGGAGAGACAAATCAGCAGGCTGGAGCCGACGGCACCGAGCCCGAAAAAGGCGATGAGGACCGGCGGTTGATCTGTTGACATGACTCGGGCGGGGCTGTCTACGCCGGTAATCCGTTCAATTTTTTTCGAGCGTCGCGAGGACAGAGCGCGGACACCGCATACTCGCGGGAACGGGCGGACCGATCATCCGCGATTGAGTCATCCGCACCGGCTCCCAATCAATTCGCCCGTGCCCATCACTGGAGCCACGGGCGGGTGGCCGGCCACTCGCTGAGTGGCCGGTCGCGCCGTTGGATAATGACCCGTCAGTCCTCGATCGCTTCGGGGACCGCACGATAGGCGGCGGTGGTGCGGAACAGTAGCCACAGGCCCAACACCATCGAGATGACCTCAGCCGCGAGGGTCAGGATCAAGGCCATCAAGCTCGCCATATCCACGGTGGACACCCAACTGGAGGCCCCGCCGACCGCGCTTGGAGTCGTCTGGATCGCCGGGATGCCGCCCTGGGGCGCGGACAGGAAGTAGAAGAGCAGTTGCCCCACCTCGACGAACATGATCGACATGGAGAACAGGACACCCAGCGCGCTCGCGACCAAGCCGGTCCACACGCGTCGCAGCACCACCGACTCGGTTGGACGCGTGGCGGGATCGGCGATCTTCCTGGAGAGGCCGCGATAACGCCAGAACCAGAAGATCGTGAAGAACAACACCAGCAGGTTCACCGCCGTCAGATACTCGACGATCGGGAGCCCGGCTCGGGTACCCGAGAGGCTGCCGGTGAACGCAAACACATAGACCATCAGGATGACCGGGAACGAGCCCAGGACCACCTGTAGCCAAAATCCGGTTCGTCCCAAGCGTGCGAAGGTCTTGGCGAGACCCTCGATCTTGGCGTTGTGCAGCCCCTCGACGATATCGTTCAGCATGGTCACTCGACCTCCGGTAGCGGTTTTCTTTCGGAACGTTTGCCCGGGTATGCCACGGATCGCCGCCCGCACCATACCGGCTTATTTACTCGTGAGCGTGAACGCACCTCGCAGTGTTGGTCCCGCACCCCGCGCACCGGGGGTTCCAGAGCACCCCGACGGTCGCATTCACGATGGGCTGGGCGCTATAAGCTCCCCTCCCGCAATCTCATGCCGACGCGGCCGCGTCGCTCGGTTGCGTCGGCCCGCCCGACGTCTTCGCCCCCCGCCAAGACTCCCAAGTCACGTAGACCGTAGGCAGGAACACCAGTGTAAGCAAGGAGGCTACCAGCAATCCGCCCATGATGGCGAAGGCCATGGGACCCCAGAAGACGGAGGGTGCAATCGGGATCAGCCCGAGCACCGTCGACATGGCGGTCAGCATGATCGGACGCAGGCGCGAGGCGCTGGCATCCACGACTGCCTCCTTTAGCGGCTTCCCGGTCTGTCGCTCCTGCTCGATCTGACTGATCAGGATGACCGAGTTCTTGGCGATCATGCCAATCAGGGCGAGTATGCCGAGGATCGCGACAAACCCCAGGGGCTGCCCCGCGAGCAGCAAGGCGCCCACCACACCGATCAACCCCAGCGGCACCACGCTTAGGACGATGATCAGCAGCGGGAAGCTGCGCAGCTGGAACATCAGCAGCGAGATCATGATCAGGAGCATCAGGGGCACTACCGCCATGACGGATGCCTGGGACTTCGCGCTCTCCTCGACCGATCCGCCGACCTCGATCCGATAACCCGCGGGCAGACGCGCGTTCAACGCCTCTATAGCGGGGGTCAGGCTGGCGACCACCGCGTCGGGCAACACCCCGGGGGCCAGGTCGGCCTGGACGGTCAGGGTCGGCACCCGGTCGCGGCGCCAAATCATCGGGAATTCCTGGCCGTTGTCGAAGGTCGCAAGCTGGTCCAGCGGCACGGTGCGACCATCCGGCAACGGCACCTCCAGAGTCCGCAGGTCCGCAAACGACAGGCGTTGGCCCTCACGCTCCCGCGCCACCACGTCGACCAGATAGATGTCGTCGCGTACCTGGGTCACGGTGGTTCCGGTGATGTGGGTATTTAGCACCGATGCCACCGCTGCGGACGACAGACCAAGACGGCGCACCTGGTCTTGGTCGATGCGGATCCGCAACTGCCGGCCGGGCTCCATCCAGTCGAAGTTCACGTCCCTTGCATCCGGATGGTCGGCGACGATCTGGCCGAGCTCCAGGGCGATCTCGCGCAGGCGCTCCGGGTCGTCGCCCAGCACCCGATATTGGACCGGCCAGCCCACGGGAGGACCAAGCTCCAGCGGCGCTACGCTGGTGACCGCCTGGGGCACCTCCTCCTTCAGGTACTGGTCGAGCTTGACCTCGAGCCGCTCGCGGGCTGCCAGGTCCTTGGCGACCACCACCGCCTGCGTGAAGAAGGGATTGGGTAACTGGACGCTTAGCGGGAGATAGAAGCGCACGGCGCCCCAGCCCACGTAGGTGCTCCAGTGATCCACGTCCGGATCGGCGCCGAGGGTGGCGTCGAGCTTGTCCGCCTCGCGGGCGGAGGCGTGGATGGATGCGTTCTGGGGCAGACTGATGTCCACCAGCAGATCGGTGCGGTCGGAGGCCGGGAAGAACTGGCGCGGCACCAGATCCAGGGAGAGAAGCGCGGCCACGAAGGCGGCGACGGTCACCGCGATGGTGAGCCAGCGCACGCGAATCGCGGCGCGGAGCAACGCCCGATAGACGCGCAGCACGGCGCCGGGATTGGACTCGTCGGTTTGGGTCTTCGGCGGCACCAGCAGCAGCACGCCGAGCAGTGGCGCGAAGACCACGGCCACGAACCAGGAGACGAGCAAGGTGATGCCGACAACCGCGAAGATGTCGAAGGTATACTCGCCCGCCGAGCTGGCGGCGAAGCCCACCGGGACGAAGCCTGCGATGGTCACCAGGGTGCCGGTCAACATGGCGAAGGCCAGGGTCTTGTAGGCGTAGGTCGCCGCCGCTTCCTTGGCCTCGCCGATGGCGAGTCGCCGCGACATGGCGTCGACGGTGGTCATTGCGTCGTCCACCAAGAGCGCCAGGGCAATGATCAGTGCACCGAGCGAGATGCGCTGCAGATCGATGTCCAAGATGTCCATGATGGCAAATACGGTGGTCAGCACCAGCGGGATGGCCAGCGCCACCACCGTCCCGGCCCGCACCCCCAGGCTCACGAAACTGACCACCAGGATGATCGCGATCGCCTGCCATAGGGACGTGGTGAAGTCGTTGATCGCCGCGTCCACCGTCTGCGGCTGATCGGCGACCCGGTGGGCCTCGATCCCGATCGGCAGGTCGGCGACGATGCCCTGCATGGCCTGCGTGATGTTCTTCCCCAAGGCCAAGATGTCGCCGCCGTCGCGCATGACGATTGCGAGCCCGATGGCGTCCTGGCCGTTGACCCGGAACATCGGCTGGGGCGGGTCCGCGAGACCGCGACGAACCTGTGCGATATCGCCGAGCCGCAGCATGCGATCGCCGACGGCGAAGTTGACGTCGAGCAGGTCGGCCTCGGAGCTGAAGGCACCGGATACCCGCAGCGAGATACTCTCGTTGTCGGTCTGGATGACCCCGCTCGGACGCACCAGATTTTGCGCCGACAAGGCGGCAATCAGGGTCCCCGGATCGAGGCCGAGACCCGCGAGGGTACGCATGTCGAACTCAACGAAGATGCGTTCGTCCTGGGCGCCCAAAACGCTGACCTTCGTCACGTCCGGGACCCGCAGCAGCTTAGAGCGGACGCCCTCTACGTAATCGCGCAGCTCGCGATGGGTGAAGCCGTCGGCGGTGAAGCCGTAGATGATGCCGTAGGTGTCGCCGAACTCATCGTTGAAGCCCGGCCCGACGATCCCCTGGGGCAGGGTGTGGCGCATGTCCCCTACCTTCTTTCGCACCTGATACCAGGTGTCCTCCACCGCCTTGGGACCGGTGTCGCCGGTAAGGTCAACGAAGATGGTCGCGACGCCAGGTCGAGTGAAGCTGCGCAGATTGTCCAGGTGCGGCACCTCCTGCAGGGTGCGCTCCAGGCGCTCCGTAACCTGCAGCAAGGTCTCTTCCAGGCTCGCCCCCGGCCAAGCAGCGCTCACCACCATCGTGCGGAAGGTAAACGGCGGGTCCTCGGCGCGCCCCAGCTTATAGAACGCGGAGATCCCCGCGGCCACCGAGACGAGCATCAAGAACACCACCACCGAGCGGTTCTTGATCGCCCATTCCGAGAGGTTGAATCCACTCATCGATCGGGTACCTGCCAACCGTCGAGCGTGCACCGTGCGGGCACGCGGGCGGCATTAACACGCGAAATCAGGGATGCGGCGGTCGAACGATTCATTTTTCGGTCGCGCCCTCGCCGGCGGGTGACTTCGATTCCGGCGCGGCGGCGGAGTCGGCCTCGGGCTCGACCTGGAGTTGTGGCTCGTCACCCGCTGCCGGTGGC
>JBGSTR010000381.1:0-2071 GCA_041736365.1 Chromatiaceae bacterium
GGGGATGCCGCGATCGGCTCACGCTCCTCGTCGGCGACCGGACGAAGGTCGACTTCTCGTCGCTCCTTGGCCTGGTCGACGATCTCTCGCTCAGGCCAGGGTGTCCGGAAGATGAAGGTGATCCGTCCGCCTCGAAGCCGCGTGGCGGGCGGGATGAGCCTCTACGCTCCGCACGCCCGGTGAGAAATGCGGGTTGAACCCGACATCGAGGCGCCCTCTTGCGGCGCTATACTTGGCATGACAAATCACTTTGCAGTAGGAGGGTTTCAATGAGACACCGAGAGTTGACGCCGGACGAGGAAGAGCGGGCCCAAGGACCTGCCGCCGCGGCCACCGCCTACTCGACGGGAGAACTGACGGCCGCATTCCGAAGACCGGACCGTATGCTCGCCATCGCGCTCGGGGAAAGCGAACGCGTCAGTCGAAGCCTGATCGAGAACCGGCACCTGGGGCTCCTCACGGCGCTCCTCCTCCTGTGCGGACTCGCCGGCACCGTGGCGTACGGAGGGCTTTCCCCGGCGCGGAACTGGTGGAGCACCTCGGTTCTCTTCCTCGGGTCGCTCTCCCTCTGCTTTCCGAGTCTCCACGTCTTCGCCCTGTTCTGCGGAGTGCGGCTCGGGCTCGGGCAGATGCTGGCGCTCGCCCTCACTCTCACCTGCGCGGCGGGCCTCTTCGCCCTCGGGTTTGCGCCCATCATATGGTTTCTCGACTGGTCGATCGGAGTGGACGGTCGGTTGGCCGTGACACCCCGGGGGTTGTCCCTCACTCTTCTCGGGGTGTCGCTCCTCATGGGAGCCGTGCAGATGGCCAGGTGCCTGTCGGCGTGCCAGCGGGGCCGTCAGGACGGAGGAGTGCTCGGGGTCATCGTTGCGCTCTGGCTTCCCCTCTTCCTCTTCATCACGTGCCGCATGGCCAGGCTGCTCGGACTGCTGTGATGTCGAGAAGACTCGCGGAGACGATCGGCGCGGCGGCGGTCTACGGGTTCTCGGCGGGGGCGGTGCACAGCTTCCGCCTGGCGGCGTGGAGCGCGCTCAAGTTCCCTCTCCTCCTCCTCGCGACGATCCTCCTCTGCAGCCTCGTCTGGCAGTGTTTCAGCCGGATCCTGGCGCCGGCCCTCCGTGCGTCCGCGAGCTGCCGCGCGATCGTCTCGATCCGGCTGTCGGTCATGCTGTGTCTCCCAGGCGCCGCAGGCTTTTCGCGGCTGTCATTGATCCATCCGTCGTGCGCTCTCAGCGTCGGCCGCGCATGCCGTCGCCGCCTAGGCGCGGATCGCCTCGCCGGGTGCAAACGTCCCGAGCGCCAGCGCATGGATGCGTTTGCGCAGGAGGTCGCCGAGCGCCTCGTTGACGAGCCGATGGCGCTCGACACGACTGCGGCCGCTGAACTGCGGCGAAACGACGAGGACGCGGAAATGGCTTTCGCCGCTACCGGGCGAGCCGGCGTGGCCGGCGTGCATGTGGGATTCGTTGATGACGTCGAGCCGGATGGGCTCCAGCGCCACCATCAGCATCTGGCGAATCTCGTCTTCGACGCTCATTTACGTTTCTCTTTCTGCTTCCATGTCATGTGGAGTGTCTGCCTCAGTTCCCGCTCGGACGAAAGCAAACAACGATCGTGCGGTGCCGGAAGGCAACGCGGCTGCGGCGAGGCCTCGGTCGACCTTGTGCGGCGGGTCCAACTCGGATCATATTGACGGCCATGAAGTTCGACTCGAAATACTTCGACAGCATTCGCATCGCCCGCGACACGGAGCCGAAGGCGGCCCCGCGGGCGGAGCCATGCCAGTGGAAGGGCTGCCGCAACCCCGGCACCCACCGCGCTCCCCGTGGGCGCGGCCAGGAGGGCTACTATCGCTTCTGCATGGACCACGTGCGGCAATTCAACGCGAGCTACAACTACTTCGACGGCATGAGCAACGCCGAGGTCGAGGAGTTTCAAAAGGGCTCGACGACTGGCCACCGCCCGACGTGGCGGCTCGGAGGCAAGGCCGCCGACGCCGGCAAGGACCAGGCGGGCATCACGGGACGGTATGCCCGGTTCGCCCGTTATGGTGGTCTTGATACCCACAGCG
>JBGSTR010000400.1:0-6100 GCA_041736365.1 Chromatiaceae bacterium
GGCGCCGACCTGCGGGTGATGCGCGACCCGACCCGCGGCGGGCTGGCCGCGACGCTCAACGAGCTCGCGCAGCAATCCGACGTGGGCATTCAGATTGAAGAGTCCGCCATCCCGGTGGTCCCGGCGGTGGATGCCGCCTGCGAGCTGCTGGGTCTGGACCCGCTGAACATCGCCAACGAGGGCAAACTGATCGCGGTGTGCGCCCCCGAGGACGCGCAATCGCTGCTTCGGGCCATGCAGGCGCACCCGCTGGGACGCCGCGCGGCGATCATCGGCCAGGCGATCGAGGACGACAATCGCTTCGTGCGCATGCGCACCCGGTTCGGCGGCCAGCGCATGGTGGACTGGCTCTCCGGCGAGCAGCTTCCCAGGATTTGCTGAGGCGTACTGGACGGCGGGGCCACGTGGTGTCCTCCGTTGGTCCCTCGTCCCTAACCCCTATTCACGCCCCGTCATACTGATCTGCTGGCGAATCAGGTAGAGCTCCGCGAGCCGCTGTTGTAGTTGGCCGTTGACCGAGCCCGGCGGATACGCACCCTGTTGGTCGGGGACGCCCGCCGGCTGGCCGGTCAGCAGCTCCATGGCCTGGTCGGCGTGACCGACGGCATAGATGCCGAACCGCCCCTGTCCGGCCGCCTCGACGACGTCGTGCCGCAGCATCAGATGCTTGCGGTTGGACTTGGGGATGATCACACCTTGCTCGCCGGTGAGACCGCGTGCGGCGCAGACATCGAAGAAGCCCTCGATTTTTTCGTTGATGCCGCCGATGGCCTGCACCTCTCCGTGCTGGTTTACCGATCCGGTGACGGCCAGCGACTGGCGGATGGGGAGATCGGCGATCGCGGACAGCAGCGCGCACAGCTCGGCCAGAGAGGCACTGTCGCCCTCGACGCTGCCGTAGGTCTGCTCGAAAACCAGGCTGGCCGAGAGGCACAGCGGTTGGAAGCGGGCATAGCGGCGACCCAAGTAGGCCGCCAGGATAAAGACGCCCTTGGCGTGAATCGGTCCGGCTTGATCCACCTCCCGCTGAATGTCGACTACCTCACCGTTGCCGAGACGCGCGGTGGCGCTGATGCGCACCGGTGCGCCGAAGGTATGGTTGCCCAACTGCATGACCGAGAGGCCGTTCACCCGTCCGAGCTGCACCCCGTCGGTGTCGATCAGCAGGGTGCCGCGGACGATGTCCTGCTGAATGTGCTCGCGGAGCTGGTCGAGCCGGCGGCGCTGGGCATCAATGACCACCTGCACGTGGGTGCGCTCGATGGCCTCGGCCGCAGCGCGGCGTGCCACATGGTCCGACTCGCGCAGCAGGTCGGAGAGATCGCCGAGATGGAGCGAGAGCCGTTCGCCGTCGTTGGCCCGTCGGGCAGATTCCTCGATCACTCGCTCGAGTGCTCGCAGCTCAAGCGGCAACAGCCGTTCTCGGGCGCCAAGGGCGACCACGAACCGCGAATAGAGCAGGTCGTTTGCGGGTGAGCGGGGCAGCTCCTCGGAGAAATCCGCGGCCACCTTGAATAGGCCCCGGAAATCCGGATCGTAGGCGTTGAGCAGGTAGTAGAGCAGCCGGTCGCCAACGAGGATCACCTTGAGGTCGAGCGGGATCGACTCCGGCTCCAGGGAGGTGGTGCCGGCGAGCGAGAGTGTCCGCTCCAGCGACTCGATTCGGATCTCGCGCGAGCGCAGCACCCGCTTCAACGCGTCCCAGGCGAAGGGGCTGGCGAACAATCGCAGGGCGTCGAGCACCAGGAATCCACCGTTCGCCCGGTGCAGCGCGCCTGGCTTGACCAGCGTGAAATCGGTCGTCAGGGTGCCGAAGCGTGCGATGTGCTCGACCCGCCCGACCAGATTCACGTAGGTCGGATTGTCCTCGTAGACGATCGGGGCGCCGTCGCGGTCGGCATTGTCGACCAGTAGATTGACCCGGTAGCGGGTGAAGGCGGCGTCGTCGGGACGCGGGGTCTTGGAGCCATCGCCCTCCACCTGACGAAAACCCTCGCCGTTCTCGATCAGATCGCGTTTCACGGCGCCCAGATAGTCGAGCACGTCGGGCAGATCCGTGTAGGCCGACTCCAGCTCCGCCATCAGCGCCGCGACCATGGTCTCCATGGTTGCGCGGTCGAGCTCCTTGAAGCGTCGTCGCATCTCGCGTTGCCACGAGGGTATCTCCGCGAGCGCCGCACGCAGGTCGCGCCGGAGGTCGTCGATGACGCCGGAGATGCGCTGCTTCTCCTCTTGAGGCAGCGCGTTGAATTCCTCCGGGCCCATAATCTCGCCATCGCGCGCGGGGGCCATGGTAAAGCCGCTCGGGGTATGAATCAGCGCGATGCCAAGCTCGCTCGCCCGCCGCGCCATCTCGCCTGACGCGGCGTCCTCGCGCGCCTTGAATTCCTGCTGGATCGCCTCGGCTCGGGCGTTGTAGTCCTGGCTTTGAAAGGCGGCGGGTACCGCGGTCATCAGATCATCGACCAATTGGTGCATATCCGCGCGCAGGTGCCGCCCGCGTCCCGCAGGCACTCCGAGCGCGGTTGCTCGAGACGGCGCGCCGAAGTCTGCGACGTAGCACCAGTCACTCGGGGCCGGCACGTTGCGGTGGTGCTGCTCCAGCGTTCGATCGATAAGGGCGTGCTTGCCTAGCCCGACGGACCCCATCAGATAGAGGTTGTAGCCCTCGTGGGGCATGCCCACGCCGAGCTCGATGGCCGCCAGTGCGCGCTCCTGCCCGAGCGGCGCATCGAGCGGCTCGATTTGGTCGGCGGATGCGATGCCCGCGGCTGCGAGGTCGCAGGCGTGATGGAGGGCTTCGGCCGGCAGCGGCTTGACGGGGTTCATGGATTGTCCCTTGGCCCACCGTGCGAGCTGGTCGTGAGGCCGGGATCCGCGAGTCGCGCCTCTCGCACCGTCCCCATGGGGTCAGCCGCGCGCCGGCGACATCCCGTTGCTAACCCTTGGCGGACGCCGGCTCGGGTGCGGACCACCACGGGCGCATCTTCTTCTCGACCCGGCCACCGCACGCCTGGAAGCAGTCGTCGTATTGTTGATCGCAGATGTCCATGTCGGCCCCTAGGCAGGTGTCCGGAGCCGTGCAGTTGCTCGCACCGTTGCGTACGCACAGGTCATAGTCGGCCTTCGCCGGCGTGTAGTACCGGTTGCATTCATCCTCCCGAGCAATCTGGCGCTGCCGGCACTGCTCCTTCGGGAGCTCGCAGTTGGCGACGCATTCCTTTCCATCGGCGCCGGTGGGCTGGACGAGCTGCCGGTCGTAGAGCTGCTCGGCACAGCCGCCGAGCAGTGCCGTTAGAAGCACCGCGAGCAGTGCGAAAAAACCGATCCGGGTCGAGGCGCGCATCTGGGTCACGGGGTTCTCCGTAGGTAAGCGTTCAGTCGTGGGCCGCGTCGCGCGGGACGGCGGCGACGGCCGGAGAGGATTCATTCTCGGCCGCGCGCGGCAGGAAGGAATTCAGCATCAGCGCGCCGATGACCCCGGCAACCAGCGATGCGATCAGGATTGCGATCTTCGCCTCGTCAATCAGTGCTTGCTCGACGAAGGCCAGGTCGTCGATAAAAATGGACATGGTGAAGCCGATTCCGGCGAGTGCGCTCGCACCCCAGATGTGGCGCCAGGTCACGCCCGTTGGGAGGCTCGCCGCCCCGGAGCGAACGGCGATAACCGTCGCCCCCATGATCCCGATCTGCTTGCCGACCACCAGGCCAAGCATCACGCCCCACGCGATGGGGCCGGGAAAGTTACCCAGCGTCTCCGCGTTGAATGGAACGCCGGCGGCAAACAGCGCGAACAAGGGCAGGATCAGAAATGCCTGTATCGCATGCAACTGCTTCTCCATGGCGATGCCGGGCGGGATCATATCCTCGGCCGCCAGATAGATCTCGCCGACGGCTGAACGTTGCTCCTTGTTCTGGTTGAGGCTCGCGCGGGTAAGCTCGCAGTTTTCCAGCTTATTCAGGTTCTCGCGGGTGGTCTGGACGAAGTGATCCGGCTCGATCAGCGATTTTACCGGGATCAGCATGGCGATCAGCACGCCCGCGATCGTCGCGTGGACACCGGACGCCTCCAGGCTGAGCCAAACGCCGATCATCACAATCAGGTAAAGGCCGAGCGAGCGCACCCGCCTGCGGTTCATCAGGTACAGCAGCGCCAGGAATACGAGCGCGGAGAAGATCGCCAAGAGGTTGATCCCCTCGGTATAGAAGAGCGCAATCACCACCACGGCGAGCAAGTCGTCGGCGATCGCCAGGGCGGTCAGGAAGACCTTGAGCCCAATCGGCACGCGGGAGCCGAATAGCGCCAGGACACCGAGCGCGAAGGCGATATCGGTCGCCATCGGGATGCCCCAGCCGGCGGCACCCGGCCCCCCGAAGTTGAACGAGGCGTAGATGATCGCGGGGACGATTGCGCCGCCGAACGCCGCGGAGACCGGAAGCACCGCGCGGCGCACCGAGGACAACTCGCCGACGACAATTTCGCGCTTGATCTCTAGGCCGACGACGAAGAAGAAGATCGCCATCAGGCCGTCTTTGATCCAATGCGCGAGCGTGTGCGAGTAGGCGTGCTCGCCGAAGGCAAAGCCGATCTGGGTCTTGGCAATGGCGAAGTACGCATCCGCGAGCGGCGAATTCGCCAGGATCAGCGCCAAGACGGCGGAGAACACCAACACGCCGCTGCTGAAAACCTGAGAGTGCAGAAAGCGTTCAAACATGCCGTGATCGGCGCGGTCGGCAGCGTGGTTTTTGTCCGGCTCGGTCATCGTCGGTCCGCTGTAGGCTGAAGGTGAGGTTCGACACAAGCAGCCGGGCCGTGGCGGCGCGTCTGGCTCATCGATCATTGGCCGCGCACTTTAACATAGGACTCGGGTTGGTCGGGCCGCACGGCCGCGCCGGCCGGTCGCCGTACCCATGGCCGTCGAGCGACCGGCGCGGGTCGAGGCTCGGACCTCGAGCGTCGTGCGCGATCGATTGGGTGGAGCGAGCCGAAAACCCGTCGCCGGCCGCTGGACCAAAAACACTCGAAGGTCCGGTCCGCACCTGTTGTTGCCGGTGCCTTTTCGAGCGCATAGACTAAGGAGACTTAGTCTACCGGATCGCGCCATGCAAACCGTCAATATTCACGAGGCCAAGACCCATTTGTCGCGTCTGGTCGAGCAGGCCGCCAAGGGTGAGCCTTTCGTCATCGCCAAGGCGGGCAAGCCCCTGGTAAAGGTGGTTCCCCTGGATACGCCCGAGGTCGGCCAACCGCGCCGGCTGGGCTTTCTGCGCGACGAAATAGCCGTGCCCGAGGATTTCGACCGCATGGGTGAAGCGGAAATCGAGCAATGGTTCGCTGCCGAACCGCACCCATGAAGCTGCTGCTCGATACTCATCTACTGCTCTGGGCTGCGGGGCGCCCGGAGCGGCTCCCCGCCGCGGCCCGCGCAATGATCGAATCGCCGGACAACGAGCCTTTGTTCAGTGCCGCCAGCCTGTGGGAAATCGCCATCAAGCGGGGGCTGGTTCGCGAGGACTTCAAGGTCGATGCGTCCGTTCTGCGGCGCGGCCTGCTGGACAACGGCTACGGTGAGTTGGCGATCACTAGCCGACACGCGGTCGCAATCGAAGGGCTACCACCGATCCACAAGGACCCCTTTGACCGCATGCTGGTGGCACAAGCGTCGGTTGAGGGAGTCATCCTGCTGACGGTAGATCCAATCGTGGCGCAATACCCGGGGCCGGTGCGGCATTTTTAACGGCCGGGCAGAAAGAGCGTTGCGGCGCGGCATAGGTAAGACGGGTAGAACGAGCCAGCGAAATCCATCGCATGCGGGTGCCGATGGATGATGGGTTTCGCGTTGCTCTACGCCATCCTACGGGCGCGCTAGGTCCGCGGGAAGACCACCAGATGCTCCGCCTCAAGCCGGATTCCGATCTCGTCGCCGATGGCGTGGCGATGGTGGCTGGGGACCAGGCACAAGACCTCGGTGCCGCTCTCCAGCCTTAAGGTGTAGAGGTATTCAGCCCCGCGAAACGCGCGTTCGACGACGCTGGCCCGGCGCGGGCTCGAGTCGTCGTAGAGCAGATCGTCCGGGCGGATCAGCACCTCGGCGGCGGC
>JBGSTR010000413.1:0-2931 GCA_041736365.1 Chromatiaceae bacterium
CCACCCATAGTGGCGGGCGCGCCTCCGTCAGCACCATTGCACCGAGCACGACGGCCGAGAGTGCGATGCCGATCTCCACGCCGGGCCGGTCGACGCCCAACAGTCCCATGAGTCCGCCGAGGGCCATCACCGGCGGAAAGGCCACGGGCAGCACCCAGATCGCCGGCGGACCCAGAACCGCGCCCCAAAGTCCGACCGCGACCATGGCGAGCACATGGTCCATCCTCGAGACCGGGTGCGACAGGCCCGAGAGGAGCCCCGCCGCCTGACCCGTCCCCAAATGTGCCAGGGCCGTCGAGCATACCGCGCCGAGGGTGAGCGCGAGTCCGAGTTCCTGTAGGGCGCGATGTCTTGGTTGTATCGCCGTTCTCATAGGATCCCTCGCAACGGGATCGCCAGACGTTGGATGGTCCAGTAGGCGCCCAGTGTACCGACGAGATAACCGGGCAGGCGCGCGATCGGCCGCGGCCAGTGGATCTCCAGGATTCTGAAGGATCGCAGCAGCAGCACCAGGAGCACGAAGGCGAGCCTGTCCGATCTCGACCCCGACGTTGAACAGCAGCAGCGCCAGCGGGATCTCGCCCCCGGGCAGACCCAGGGCCTTGAGCCCGCTGGCAAACCCGAACCCGTGCAGCAGACCGAACGCGAAGGCCACCACCCGGGGGTGACGGAGAGTGAAGCTGGTCTCGCCGTGCCAGGTGCGGACGATCTCGGGCCCGAGAAACAGAATCGACAGGGCGATGGCGGCATTGAGCGGTGCGGCCGAGACCTCGGCGATACCGAAGGTAGCGACCGCCAGGGTGATGCTGTGGGCGAGCGTGAAGGCTGTGATGGTTTTCACCAGCCGCAAGCGGTCCCCCACGATGAGTAGCAGCCCGAGCACGAACAGGAGGCGATCGACACCGAGCAGGATGTGCTCGATGCCGAGCTAGAGATAGACGCCGGTGCCGCGCCCCGTCTCTCCCCCCGCGTCCAACGTGACCGCCGGGTCGATCGGCTTGAGGACATGGGTCTCGACCGATCCGTCCGCGTGGTCAGGGCCGACAGCACGATGAGCAAGGCGATCACCCATCGACCCACCCGATCGGCCACCGGGCGGAACGCGCGGCGTTTGCGCCAGCTCACGCCACCGCGCCCGCCGGCGTTCACTGATCTTGCATGCTCGGAGCCGCGACCGCCGCCGTGCCGGGGTCAGGTGCCGGCGGAGTCATCTTGATCGTCACCCGGTACTTGGCGCGGAACTGCTCATAGAAGGCGTCGCCCAGCGCGCTGCGCCTCGCGTTCGCCCAGTCCCGTTCCACCAACGGACGCACGTCCTCGAGCCGCGCCAAGCCGCGCGCGGTCTTGGACTCGAGTCGAAACCAGATGGCTGCCGTATCCGGAGTCGATGGGTCCTACCCACGTCCCGACCGGTTGCTCGAACAAAGTCTGCGCGAAGCTGGCGCCGAAGAGCCGAGCCACCTCGCCTCGGGGAACGTCCGCGTAGCGCGACTCGAGCAGCACGAGGCCGTCGCCCCGGCCCGAAGGCGCGGTACCGGGATCGGCGGCGCTCAACTTCTCGAGCAGGCGTTTCGCGTCGGCTTGGAGTCCGTCCCCGTGCCGGCTCGGGTCCAGATAGACCTGGGCGAAGGTCGCACGCGGCTCGACCTGGTAAGCGTCCGGGTGGGCGGCCAGCCAGTCGGCAAGATCCCGTGTGTATGTCCATCTGATTGCGGACGGGCGCCGCAAGTTTCAGATCCTGCTCAGTCAGCGATTGCTCGACGCCTAATCGGGCTGTCTCGCAGCGCCGAAACGCGCCCAAGTCGCCGCTCGCCGCATGGTCGACGCCGGCTCGACAACCCGGCGGGTGAGCTCTAGCATGGCCTTGGGCAATCGAAACAACGGTGCAGCGGATGGAAGCACACAAACTCAACACGCTCGCCAACCTGCTGGCGAGCACCGAGGAGCGGGTCGAGTTGATCGACGGCGAGATCGTGCGCCGCCCCATGGCGCGTGCCGAGCACGGTGTCGTGCAAGGCAATACGACTGTGGAGCTCAGCCCTTTCAGCCGCAAGTCCGGCCCCGGCGGGTGGTGGATCATCACTGAGGTCAGCGTCGCCTACGAGGCCCACCAATGCCCGAGCCACGACATCGCCGGCTGGCGCAAAGAACGGCTGCCAGAGCGACCGCGCGGCGTCATCGAGCTGACGCCGGACTGGGTCTGCGAGATCGTGTCTCCAGGCCACGAGCGTAAGGATACGCTGACGCTGTTCCTCCTGTTGCAGCGCCACCGGGTGCCCCACTACTGGCTGATCTGGCCAGAGGACCGGACACTGATAGCCCACCGGCTCGATGGCGACCACTACCGGGTGATCGCGACCATCTCGGAGCCGACCCGCGCGCGTATCCCGCCTTTCGACGACATCGAGCTTGACTTGGCGTACATCCTCGGCGACTGAAAGCACGGTCTGGTCGAGCATATGGGCGATGGGCTCCCGGTAGAGCACCTCCTCGCGAATGTCATCCTGGACGAGTCCATCCAGCCCCGAGTCGGTCGGCGGGCGCTGCCAGGTGCGCGGGACGCTTTTGGCCAGGTCAGGGAAACGCTGTTGCGCCAGGCCAAGCCTGGGGGAGGGGGATGATAGCAAGTAGGGAATACAAGCGGTTGGAAACGTCTCATTGCGACCCGTCGGGTGAGAGTCCCGACCGGTTAGGGTTGGCTGCCCACCGGAACCGAGTGTTGCGTGGTGCGATGGAGTGATCCGTTGCACGATTGGCAAGTGGATGAAAGCCGGGGTCATGGAGCTTCGACCTGCTCGGTTTCAGCCACTATTGGGGGCGCTCCCGGACGGGGCGTTGGGTGGTCAAGCGCAACACGGCCAAGGCCCGCTTCGGGCGGGCGTTGCGGCCGGTGAATCAGTGGTGCAGGCAGCATCGCCACCGCGCGGTGGC
>JBGSTR010000463.1:0-2674 GCA_041736365.1 Chromatiaceae bacterium
TTTAACGGCGAGCCGCTCGCGGCGAGCGCGCTCGTCGGACTTGGATTCGGCGCCGACGTGCTCGGCTGGTCGGTGTCGCGGCTCTCCACCGGCGAACGTCAGCGACTTGCACTCGCCCGCCTGCTGGCACAGCGCCCGGAGGCGTTGCTGCTGGACGAGGCTACCGCCAATCTGGACCCCGGGAGCCGCGATCGAGTCGAGGCCGTGGTCGCCGCCTTTCGTGCCGAAACCGCCGCGGCCGTGCTATGGGTGAGTCACGATCCGGAGCAAAGGGCAAGACTCGGCGGACAGCGCTGGATGATCCGCGACGGCACGTTGGAGCGGGAGGCGTGACCCTGATTCAGCTCACACCGTGGGACCTGGCGCTCTCCAGCGGCCTGGTGCTGCTGCTCGCGGCGATGTCCTGGCGGCTGCATCTCGGGGTCGAGAACCGGGTGCTGATCGCCGCCGCGCGCAGCACCGTGCAGCTACTGCTGGTCGGCCTGGTGCTGCACGCCCTGTTCGCCCAGACCAATCCGGCGCTGATCGGCCTGATGGCGCTCGTGATGCTGCTGGTCGCCGGCTTCGAGGTGCTCCAGCGCCAGAAGCGGAGCTACCGGGGTGCCTGGGGCTACGGGATCGGCGCCCTGTCGATGTTCCTGTCCTCGTTCAGCGTGCTGGTGCTCACGCTCACGGTGATCATCGGCGTCGAGCCCTGGTACCAGCCCCAGTACTTGATCCCGTTGCTCGGCATGCTGCTGGGCAACACCATGAGTGGCATCGCGATCGCGCTGGACAGCCTGACCCGCAATGCCTGGGATGGCCGCGGGCGCATCGAGGCGCGGCTGCTGGCCGGCGGCACTTGGGACGAGGCGATCGCCGATATTCGCCGCGACGCACTGCGTTCGGGGCTGATCCCGATCGTCAATGCCATGGCCACCGCGGGGCTGGTCAGCCTGCCGGGCATGATGACCGGCCAAATCCTCGCCGGAAGCCCGCCGATGGAGGCCGCCAAGTACCAGCTCATGATCATGTTCGTGATCTCGGCGGGCACCGGGATCGGCTCGGTCGTCGCGGTATGGATCGGCTCGCGAAGGCTATTCGACGAGCGCCAGCGACTGCGCCTGGACCGGCTCAAGGATGCCGGCTAAGGAGGGCGAGCGTTGGCCCCGCCGCGCGGCTGGAGCCGGCGGGTTCAGTTGGCGTTATTTGTGGTAGGAAGGGCTCAGCTCATGTACCGCCGCGACCATCGCCCCGGCATGCTCCGGGTTCACATCCGGCGTGATCCCGTGGCCGAGATTGAAGACGTGACCGGGGCCGTGGCCGTAGCTCTCCAGCACCCGCCGCACCTCCTCGCGAATACGCTCCGGTGAGGCATAGAGCGCGCAGGGATCGAGGTTGCCCTGGAGTGCGACCCGGTCGCCGACCAGGCGGCGGGCGTCGGCAAGGTCGGTGGTCCAGTCGACACCGAGCGCGTCGCAGCCGGTATCGGCCATGCGATCGAGCCACTGGCCGCCGTTCTTGGTGAACAGGATCACCGGGACGCGACGACCCTCGGCCTCGCGGGTTACGCGCTCGACCACGCGGCCCATGTAGGCGAGCGAGAACTCGCGGTAGTTGGCCGGCGCGAGCATGCCGCCCCAGGTATCGAAGATCATGACGGCCTGGGCGCCGCGGGCGATCTGGGCATTGAGATAGGCGGCCACCGCGTCGGCTACCTTCGCCAGCAGTGTATGCAGCAGGTCCGGACGGTCGAACATCATGCCCTTGGTGTGCGCAAAGGCCTTGGCGCCGCCGCCCTCGACCATGTAGGTCGCGAGCGTCCAGGGGCTCCCGGAAAAGCCAATCAGCGGCACCCTACCGTCGAGCTCGCGGCGGATGGTGCTGACGGCGTCCAGCACATAGCGAAGCTCCATCTCGGGGTCGGGCACGGCGATCCGCTCCACATCGGCGGCGGTGCGCACCGGGCGCTCGAAATTCGGGCCTTCCCCTTCGCTGAAATACAGCCCCAGCCCCATCGCATCCGGCACGGTCAAGATGTCCGAGAACAGGATCGCGGCGTCGAGCGGAAAGCGCTCCAACGGCTGGAGGGTGACCTCACAGGCCAGGTCCGGATTCTTGCACAGGTCGAGGAAGCTGCCCGCGCGGGCGCGGGTGGCGCGATATTCCGGCAGGTAGCGGCCGGCTTGGCGCATCATCCAGACGGGGGTGTAGTCGACCGGCTGGCGCAGCAGGGCGCGCAGAAAGGTGTCGTTCTTTAGCTGTGTCACGAGGGTATCCGCGGCGGTGGTTGGACGTCGGAGTAGGTACAGCGGCGCAGGATACTACAGGGCAGGGGACGAGCGCCCGCCGCCGGCCAGGGTCGGCGTTGGCGTGAAGAATGTTCTCGACCGCTGGAGACCCCCGACGCGAGAAGCATCGGCGTATGGCCCCGCAAAACGGGGCCGTGACAGCTAGCCGAACATGTCCGAGGTGATGTTGGTGAACCAGCTCTCGGCGAAGTGCGCCTCGGCGGCGCGGGCACGCGGGCTCGCGTCGGCCGGCGAGAGACCCCCGGCGTCCTCGACGCTGGCGATCACCCCGTCCTTCAGCTCATAGACGCCGGCCACCGAGATCCCGTAGCCGGGCGCGATGATGCTGTAGCAGGTATTGACGTAGGAGGGCTCGGGCGCGGCCTGGCCGTTGACCGCCGCGG
>JBGSTR010000492.1:0-1532 GCA_041736365.1 Chromatiaceae bacterium
GACGTTCTGCCCGGCGGCTTGCAGCGCGCCGATGGCCGGCTCCGCGAAGGTCACGCCGATGCCGAGCAGCAGCGTGATCAAGAGCACCAGCGGCAGCGGCGACTTGCGCGGCAGCGTATGTCCGATCAGCTCCCCGAAGGGCATCAGGCCGAGCTTCAAACCCTCCATGAAGAACATCAGCCCGATGATTACCGCGAACAGACCGGCGGTGATGAGCCAGGAGTCGTCCACCACCCGACGCAGTATCAGTACCTGAAACAGTGCGAGATAGAGTCCCAGGGGCACCACGGCCTTGACCTGGTCCATGAACCGCACAGAGATGTAGGGACGCAGAAGCTGCGCGATCTCGTCCGCGTGCAGCCGGATCGGACCGGGGGCCGGGGGCGGTATCGCCCGTCCCTGCGCGTCCTGCTCCAGGCGCGGTACGACGTCGTTGAAGCTGAGCTCACGCCGCCCGACGCCGATCTCGCGCAGGTAGTCCCCGTACCGAACCGATCGGCTCATGGGGCGGGTGTTCCCGAAGGCGGCCACGGCGCGCCGTCGATCACCCGGACATCGACTCGGTCGGTCGTTTCATACATGACTGGCTTCTCTGATTTCGTTGGTGCGCAGAAGGTGCTGTCGGCACGCCGACCGCGGGGCGCGGTGGCCCCACTCACCCGCGTGCTTGAGCAATAAGCCTGCCACAGGCTCAAGAGGAAGCCATAGCAGCGGTGAATCCGGTTGGACGTGGTTTCTGGAGCGCGCCGACCGGGAGCTCGGGAAGACCCCGAATCTAATCTACGAAATATCGTGGTTTCCATGACGTACCGGAAGCAGACCATCGGAGGCCGGGGCGCCGACGTTCCGACGGCGGCGATCGTATCATTCTCGGGCGAGTTGCCGCTGGAGCCGGCCGCTCCGGGCATGCTCAGGTCTGTCCCGGCTCGCCGGTCTGAGACCGATAACGCTCCACGGCAGCCGGCAGGTTGAACAGCATCCGCTCGCGTCCCAGCGTCTCTCCGAGCGACGAGCGCTGCACTACGCCCAGGGCCTCTTGGTTGAGCGCCACCAGCCACAGCAGCGCCCCGCGCTCGCGCAGGCGCTCCTCGCCCTCGATCAGCATTTTTAGCGCCGAGTATTCGATGTCGGGCACGGCGCTGAAGTCCAACGCCACCACGCGGGGCTTGGCGGCGTCGATTAATGGCCAGAGCTGCTCGCCGATGCGCTGGGCATTGGCGAAAAAGATGCGTCCCTCGGGGCGCACGATCAGGAGCCCCGGGAAGGTCTCGTCCTCCGGATGCTCGACGGTTCTTGGACGGAAGACGTCGGTACCCGGTTTGCGACCGAGGACATGGACCGGGGGATTGGCCGCCTGATAGGCAAGGGCGACCAACGACACGACGATCGCCACCAGGATGCCCTGGAGCGTTCCAAGCAGAACCACCCCGGCGAAGGCGGCCAGCGCCCACACGAATTCCATGCGCCGGATACGCAGGATGGCGAGGAACTCCGCCGGCTGGATCAGGCCGATGGAATAGACGATCACGATG
>JBGSTR010000501.1:0-2718 GCA_041736365.1 Chromatiaceae bacterium
AGCGGAAGGATGCCGCCTGCAGGTCCCAGGTGTCCGCCGTCGCCCAGGACACGGCGGCGATGCCGGTCCACAGCAGCATCGCGTGCAGCTCGTAAAGGGGACGCCAGGGATTGCGATAGGGCGTCACGGGCCGCTGACCAGGAGGAGACCGCGCGCATGAGGTTTGAATTGCGTCTGGAATTGCAGGAGGCGGAGCAGTTTTGCGGCCGGCATGCGGCGCTCCGCCGCTAGCTCCTCCAGCGTTTCGGTTCCGATCAGGAGACCCTCGGGCCTGCGCTCGGTAGGCACCTGACCTTGCTCGCACAGCGCCGCAATCTCCTCGGCGATGGCCCGCGAGCGATTGCCGCGGGGCGAAGCCTGGCTGACCGTACCGGGCGCCCGAGCCACCTCAGGCCGACCGCCTACATTGTGCGATGCCGGCGCCTCCAACGTGGGGGTATTTACCGATAGGGCGCGGGCCAGATCCAGTCCCAAGCACGCAGAAAGCGCGGCGCTGGCCTCGTTGGTGAGCACGGCCCACATGCTGCCATCGATCTCGAGCACGCGCAGCAGCGGGCGGCGCGGATCCGCGAGAAGCAGGCCCGCGTCCCAAAGGGACTGCAAGAGGCGCTTGACCTCGTCGTCGCCATACGCCGGCTCGATTCCAGTCAAACCCTTCGGATAGGGAATCAGCAGGTTGGTGTCCCGGGTCCGCAGACCGCTGCCTGAAAGCTCACCGGCGGCGATGGATTCGGCCAAACGGAGCAGGGTGCGCCCCCCTGGTCCGTGATCTGCGAGCCACGCCTGCGCGGCGCCTCGCGGGTCTGACGGCGGCGCCGCTTCGCAACCTGGCTCCGAGCCGTCGGGGACCCGGAGAGGCTCCAATCCCGTATCGGACTTGCGGTCCTGGAATGACCCCGTGGCCGCGACGTGGCCGTTGCCTTGACTGAATTGGTCACCAGGCAACTCACCGCTGATGCCACCCCCGCTCGGCGGACGCACGAGTCCCGACCGGGGCGTAGCCGGAACGTCCTCAAGGGTCTGGTCGGCTCTTTCCTGCAAAAGGGGCACCGGGGCCGGCGGGTGTCCGGGAAAGACCAGGTCCGGTGAAGCGAGAAGCAGCATCGTCAGGAAGACGGGTTTGCCGCCCTTGGCGAGCGGCACCGGCGCGCGTCGGCGATAGAAGCGGTCCCGCCCTTCGTCGCGGTAGGTGAGCACGTGACCACGCTCGACCAGCAAGTCGGCGATGGTCTCGGGGGAGCGCGGGATGGCAGGAATACCGTCCGCGACGAGCAGGGCGTAGATGTCGTCCCCGCCCTGAGGCCAGACTACGTGCAGCCCGTCATGGAGCATCCACAGCCGAGCCCCCGGTAGGTTGATCGTCCAGGTACCCTCGCGGACCAGCCGGCGCATGGCGTCGATCAGGTACCGGTCCACCGGCACGCCGAGTGCGTGGGCGTTGGGGTCGAGACGATTCTCGCGCAGGTCGCGCTCCACGCTCGCGCGGTCGGCGTTCGCCACCAGGGTGCCGATGACGGACCCCTGCTCCTGGCCGCCGACCACGGCGATCAAGTTGGCGAGGATGGCGGGATCGCGGCCCAGCCAGCTCTCGACCTGAGGGGTCAAGACGTGGTGCAACACCAAGGTGCCCATGCGCACGTGGACGTTGTGCTGCCGGGCTTCGCGCCAGCGCAGGAAGTAGCGGTCGACACCCCGGGTGCGGGCCCAGGCGAGGAGAGGCCGGTCGTAGGGGCTCCAGACATGTTGCCCCTCCCGGTCGCATACCGCGAGATCCGCCACCGGCTTGCCGATGTCGTGAAGCAATCCGGCAAGACCGGCCGCCACCCGCCACCGGGGCTCCAGGTGATAACGATCCCGGGGCTCGCGGTCGAGGGCGAAAACGTGGCGCATGGATGCCTGGGAGGCGAGAAAGGCGACCTCCAGCGAGTGGCATAGAAGTCCACCGGAACCCCGGTGATGGTGGGTCTCGGACGCGGGCAGCAAGTGCACGAAGGCGGCAAAGCGCTGGACGACCGGAATGAACAGGGTTCGGAAGTCCTCGTCGGTCATGCCGACCCCATCCTGAAGGCGACGGATCAGCTCGCCCTGCCGGCCAAGGAGTGCGTCCACGTCGCACGCGGGCAGCCCCCTGATGAAGGGCGGGTAGCGGAGCAGGTCCTCGTCGGGATCGAGACCCGGGGCCGGTGTCGGCACCGCGCCCGTCGGGACCTTTCCGGATGGCCGATTGCGGCGCAAGCGCTCAAAGAGTGACATCGTGCCATCCTGGGGCGACCGGGGCCTGGCTGACCAGGGCGCGAAGCAACCCAAGCGGAGGGTTTCCCGCAGCATCATCAGCGCCGGGGCGCCTCGGATTGGAGATCGGCGAGGAGCTTCGCGGCGGCGCGGAACCGGGTGCGGACCTCGGCGATCCGGCGGGCGACGCGGCGAAGTCGGGCAAAGCCGTCCTCCGCCTCCTCGACGACTGGCCGCTGCCAGTCGCGCACGACCCCGCGAAAGGCGGTCCTCGGGTAGCGGTCCGTCGCCCCTTTCTTCAGGTACTCGGAGAAGTAAAGCGGTCCGGACTTGCCGTTGCCGAACCGGTAGCTGACCCATTCGATCGAGAACGCCCCCGGCGTGGCCCGCTCACCCCGTTGATCGCGGATGCGAACGGCGATCCGCCCCCAGGCGCTGCGAGGCCGCCCCGACCCGGCCTCCCGCAGTCGGGCCTCAAAGCTCAGT
>JBGSTR010000620.1:0-1809 GCA_041736365.1 Chromatiaceae bacterium
GGCGGAAACCTCGCCTTCTTCCGCACGCCGAAGCTCGCCGATGCCCCGCTCCTCGTCCGCGCGCTGGCCGACGCCCGTGAGGAGGCCCTGTTCGTCGTCGCCTTCTGGCTTGCCGCCGCGTTGGTGCTGCTGCGCGAGGACGCCTACATGCTAGACGTTCGGATCTGGGTTGCGGTGCTCATCGTGCAGTCGATTCCCTACTTCGCGGCCGTCTTGGTGTCGCTCGCCAGTGCCTGGCCCAGCCTCTCCGCGGAGCTCGTCGGCCCGATGGAGGAGATGCGCTGCGATGCCGCGACGGACGAGGGTTAGGTAGGTTAGGGAGTACCCATCCGCCAGATCCCAGGGTGCGGTGAGCACCTGAACCGCACCAGCTCGCGGCGCCGCGAGCGCAATTCGACGTGTGCATCGGCCCGCGAAGAGCGACCCGCGGCGGCACGCGGCCCCTCTCGATTTAGGGAAAACCCGATATTAGGGTTTACCCGATATAGGGTTTTCCCGTATCCTGCGGCTACCCCCAACGACCGGCCAGTGTTCCGCCGACCTTCAATCCGGCGGGCACAGGCCGCAATCAGCAAGGTTTAGCCTTTATGAAAACGACGATTCTCTTCGCTTCCCTGGTACTGGCATTCGCTGCTTCGACCGTCAACGCCCGCCCCGCCGCGACGCCGGGTCAGATCCAAAAGGGTGTGGCGTCCTACTACCACGACAGCCTGCACGGCCTCAAGACCGCCAGCGGCAAGCGCTACGACCGCAACGCGCTCAGCGCCGCGCACAAGACACTCCCGCTCGGCACCAAGGTCCGCGTCACCGACGTCAAGACCGGCAAGGATATCGTCGTGCGCATCAACGACCGCGGCCCGTTCATCGCCGGGCGGGTCATCGACCTTTCCCGGCGCGCCGCGCGCGATCTCGGCATCGTCAAGCGAGGCGTCGCCAAGGTTGAGGTCGAGGTGCTGAGCGTACCCGCGCGCAAGGACATCTGATCCCGGCGGCCGGCCTGCACGCATACCGCCCGCTACTCCCAGCGGAACAGCACCGCCGCGAGCGCGAGGAACAGCAACGCCAGGCCGGCGAGCAGCGTGACCTCCGGCAGGATCTCCGCCATACCGGCACCCTCGATCATCACCGCCCGCGCGGCCTCGACCATATGGGTCAGGGGCGAGAGGCGCGAGAGCATCTGGGCCGCCGGATGGGTACCTTCCATGGAGAACCAGACACCGGAGAGCAAGAGCATCGGCCAGGTCATGAGGTTCAAGATGCCGTCCGCCAGCTCCTCGGTGCGAAGCCGCGAGGAGACGATCAGGCCCAAACTGATCATGCACAACGCGCCCGCCGCGTAGACCAGCAGCAGGGCCGCGTAGGACCCGCGCATCGGGAAATCCAGCAACAGGTAGGCGCCCAGATACACCAGGATGCTTGCGCCCAGCACCACGACGAATCGCGAGAGCACCTGGGCTCCAAGGAACTCGAAGGGACGCAGCGGCGTGGCCTTGAGACGCCGCAGCACGCCGTTCTTGCGATAGCGCACGATCACCCAGCCGACGCCCCACAGGCTCGAGAACATGATGTTCATGGCGAGCACCCCGGGCAGCACCCAGTCCACGTAGCGGATCGGCTCCCCGCTGACGGCCCTGCGCCGCGGAGCGGTTTCGGTGGCTCCGTAGGCCCCGAGCAGCAGCCGCTCCGCCAGATATCCCTTGGCGGACTCCGAGCTGACCCAGTACGCGCCGGGCGGCTGGCGAAGATCGAGCAGCAGGTCGAGCTGGTGTCGCTCCACCTTCGCGATGCCCGGCTCGGGCGCCGCAAGCG
>JBGSTR010000628.1:0-4530 GCA_041736365.1 Chromatiaceae bacterium
GGGGAGGGCATTCGCGTCCAGGTTGCCCCGCGGGTGACACCGGACGGAGCGGAGCTCAGCGACGAGCAGCGCCGGGGTATCGAGTCGGGAGTTCGCGGCACCTTGGGGTCGGGTCCGCTCCAGGGTGCGGCGATGGTGGACGTCGCGGTCAAGGTGATCGAGGCGGAGCTGTTCGGGCCCGGATCAACCCCGGAGGCGCTGGCCGCCGCCGCCGGGAAGGCATTGCGGACGGCACTCTCCGCGGCGGAGCCGGTAGTTCTGCAGCCGGTGATGCGTCTCGAGGTGGTGGTGCCCGAGGCGAGTCTCGGGTCGGTTCTGGGCGACCTCCAGTCCCGCCGCGCCGTGATCCGCGACACCGTCGCCTCGGGTGACATGGTGGCGATCGAAGCGGAGGCGGCGCTGGAGCCACTGCTCGGCTACACTACGATCCTGCGCAGTCTGACCCAGGGCCGGGGGCAGTACAGCATGCAGTTCGACCGATTCGACATCGGGTGAGCGCCCTCGAGGCCCACGGGACGCGACCGGACGGTCGCGTCGCCGCTCCGCCCCACCTCGTCGCTTGTGCCAAAACCGGTTTCATCGGCCCGGCGATGCAAACGGGAAGGTGAAATGAGATTCGTTCGCCCCCAGTCTTTTGCCCCGATGCCGTTAGCTTTTGGCCCCTTGCATGCCCCGGTCCCCCGCTTTGATTCGTCTCTCGGCGCTATCCCCCGATAATCCGGCGCAACTGGCGGAGATTCAGGGCGGACATCAATTGGTCCGTCGACTCTTGGCGCTCGGTCTTCGGCAGGGAAGCCTGGTCACCGTGGTCCAGCGTCGCGGCCAGGGGCTGGTCGTGGCCAGCGGCGGCTCGCGCATTGCAATCGGTGCCGGTATTGCCGATAAGCTTTGGGTCTCGATGCCCGCCGGCACGGCCGGTGATGAATCGCCGGGGTCGGACGCATGACCCGCGTGTTTTCCGCTTGCCAGGTGCTTGAGCGCTAGAGTAAAAGCGAGCGATGAGCAAACCCGCCGCCCCTCAACGCCCCCCTACGCGTGCATTGACCATCGCCCTTGCCGGCAATCCCAACTGCGGCAAGTCCGCGCTCTTCAATGCACTCACCGGTGTGCGCCAGATGACGGGCAATTGGCCCGGGGTAACGGTGGAGCGCAAAGAGGGTGGCCTGGAGCTCGACGGCCGGCCGGTGCGGGTGATCGATCTTCCGGGGATCTATTCGCTCGACGCCGGCTCTTTGGACGAGATCGTCACCCGGGACTACTTGTTGAGCCGCGAGGCCGATCTGATCGTCGACGTGGTCGACGCGTCCAATCTCGAGCGCAACCTCTATCTCACCGTCCAGCTCCTGGAGATGGGCGTACCGATCGTCATCGCGCTCAACATGATGGATATCGCCCGCAAACGCGGTATCAAGGTCGATGTGGAAGGCATGTCGTTGGAGCTTGGCTGCCCCGTGGTACCGGTGGTCGCGGTCACCAAAGAGGGCCTGACCGAGCTCCAGGCGCGGGTGCTTGCGGTGGCGGACGCCCGCGAGCCCGCCGGCACGCCGCTCGGGCACGGCGACTGTGTGGAACAAGCCGTAACCGAGATCCTGCCGCTGCTCGACGCCACGCCCGGCGACAACAACGCTCGCTGGCTTGCGCTCAAGCTCCTGGAGTCCGATCCGATCGCCCAGGCGCTGGTGAGTGCGCCGGCTCAAGAGGAGGCGGCACGCTGGCGAGATCGGATTGCCGAGCTGGTTGGCGAAGACGCCGATCTGCACATCGCGGACACGCGGTTCGGACACGCCCATGCGCTGTCGCGTCGGGTCGTGCACGAGTCCGGCGCGGGCAATCGGACCCTCTCCGACCGCATCGACCGGGTGGTGCTCAGCCGGATTGGTGGTATTCCGCTGTTTCTGGCGGTGATCTACCTGATGTTCATGTTCACCATGAACATCGGCGGCGCGTTCGTCGATTTTTTCGATTTGGCCGCTCAGGCACTTTTTGTCGACGGCGGAGGCGCCCTGTTGGCGTCGCTGGGTGCCCCGTCGTGGTTGATTCTGGTCCTGGCCGACGGGATCGGCGGCGGGCTGCAGGTGGTCGCGACCTTCATCCCCATCATCGCGAGCCTTTATATCGTGCTCTCCGCGTTGGAGGACAGCGGCTACATGGCGCGCGCCGCGTTCGTGATGGACCGCTTCATGCGCTCCATCGGGCTTCCCGGCAAGGCCTTTGTCCCCTTGATCGTAGGCTTCGGCTGCAACGTGCCCGCGGTGATGGCGACCCGCACCCTGGAGAGCGAGCGGGAGCGCAAGCTCACCATCCTGATGAACCCGTTCATGTCTTGCGGCGCTCGGCTGCCGGTGTATGCCTTGTTTGCGGCCGCCTTCTTTCCGCATTCCGGGCAGAACCTGGTATTCGCCCTGTACCTTACCGGCATCGCGGTCGCGATCCTGACCGGGCTCGCGATGAAGCACACCTTGCTGCGGGGCGAGAGCTCGGGATTGCTGATGGAGCTGCCGCCCTACCATTTGCCGACGATCAAGGGCGTCATGCTGCGCACTTGGGAGCGCGTGCGGCTGTTCTTGCGCGAGGCCGGTCAGGTGATCGTGCTGATGGTGTTGGCGCTGAATCTACTCTCGAGCGTCGGCACCGACGGCAGCCTGGGCAATCGCGACAGCGACCAGTCGATCCTGGCCGCCGCGAGTCGAGCCGCGACCCCGTTGTTCGCCCCGATGGGTATTCAAGAAGACAATTGGCCCGCGGTGCTCGGGGTGTTCTCGGGGGTTCTCGCCAAGGAGGTTATCGTCGGGACCCTGGACTCGCTCTACGGCCGCTTGGCCGCCGAGCAGCTCGCACCGGCGGGAACGCCGCCGCCGTTCGACTTGTCCCGGGATCTCACGGCGGCGGCCGCATCCGTGCCCGCCAATCTTTCCAAGCTCACCGAGCGCTTATCGGATCCGTTGGGCCTGCGCGTTGGCGACCTGACCGATCAGGGCGCCGCCGCGGCGGATCAGGGGGTGCAGACCGGGACGTTCGGTGCGATGGCGGCTCGCTTCGACGGACAGGCGGGCGCATTCGCGTACCTGCTGTTCGTGCTGCTCTACTTTCCCTGTGTCGCGACCGTCGGGGCGATCATCCGCGAGGCGGGGGCGCCCTGGGCCGCCTTCGTCGCCTGCTGGACTACGGGTATCGCCTATATGACCGCCGCCCTGTTCTATCAGACGGCGACCTTCGGGCGCGACCCGGTGACCGCGGGCACTTGGATTGGGGCACTGCTGGTGGCCTTCGCCGCCGTATTGGCGGGGCTCCATGCGTGGGCACGCAACGCCGGGCGAGCGGGGGAAGCGGTTCGGACCGGCGCGTAAGCCGCCGACCAACGCGAACAGGGTGTTGCTTGACGTTAGGCCTTGATATCGCGGGGGCGCGTGATACTAAGCAACTGAGCGTCGCCTCGATCGAGCTTACCCCAGTTCTCGGGCATCTCCAGGCGTGCGAGTGCCGCGGTCGGCAGCAGCTTGCCGTCGTCCGGAATCACCACCGCTTCCGCAGCGAGATAGAGCACCAAGTCCTCGAGGCCCGGATTGTGGCCGATGAGTAGAACCGGCGAGATCTCCCCGGGACACCTCGCCAGGGCCCTCAGCAGCCCCGGCACGTCCGCCGCGTAAATCTCCGTATCCCAGGAGATGTTCTTTTTCTTGATGCCGAGCTCTTTGCTCACCGCAAGTGCGGTCTCGCGAGCACGCTCGGCGGGCGAGCTTACTACGTGCGCGGGCAACAGCCCCTCCCGTTTCATCCACGCACCCATCGCGGGCGCATCGGACCGTCCCCGGGGGGCCAGCGGGCGATCGAAATCGGCGATGGCGCTGGTGCTCCAATCGGACTTGGCGTGACGCAGGATCAGAAGCTCGCGCGGCATAGGGGTTCAGGGCCAGGAAAAGGTCCAACAACGAAAATGGTTTGGCGGTAGTACTGCCGGGTACCGCGTGCGCTGCTTTGTAGCACATCCGTTCGACCCGGGAAACAGCCCCGGGCGTCGACGTGGGGTCGCGCGCGGTGCCTCGGCGCGTGGGTTAACCCCGGGGGCCGCCGCGTCCGACGGCGGCGAGCAGGCGCTCGATCATGTCCCGGGCCTGAGCGGCGTAGCCGCCACCGAACAGGTTTAGGTGATTGAGAACGTGATAGAGGTTGTAGAGCGTCTTGCGGGTGGTATACCCGGGATCGAGCGGCCACGCCTCCCGGTAGGCGGCATAGAACGCCGATCCGAAACCGCCGAACAGCTCGGTCATGGCGAGATCCGCTTCTCGGTCGCCGTAGTAGACGGCCGGATCGAAGATCACCGGCTCGCCCGCCGGCGTGTAGGCGATGTTCCCGCCCCATAGGTCACCGTGCAGCAGCGAGGGTGCCGGGGAGTGATCGAGCAAGGCATCGAGACTCGCGAGCAGCCGGTCCCCGGCGGGCTGTAGCGCCCGGCCATGGCCATTGGCGGCGGCCAGCTCAAGCTGGAAGCCGAGTCGCTGCTCGCGCCAGAGCCGAGGCCAGTCCGCGGAC
>JBGSTR010000511.1:0-6796 GCA_041736365.1 Chromatiaceae bacterium
CGTGGCCGAGGCGATCCTGCTGGCGCGCTCCGCGGGCGTCGATCCGGCGCGTGTGCGCGAGGCCCTGCTGGGCGGGTTCGCGGGCAGTCGCATCCTCGAGATTCACGGCCAGCGGATGATCGACGAGCAGTTCGTGCCCGGATTTAAGGCGCGTCTGCACCAGAAGGACATGCGTATCGTCGGCGAGGCCGCCCATGAGCTCGGATTGGCGCTGCCGAGCGCGGCGATGGTCGCCCAGTATTTGAACGCGCTGGTCGGTGCGGGATTGGGTGAAGAGGACTCGGCAGCGATCTACCGAGTCATCAAGGCCATGAACGGACGCACGGCAGCCGCGGGTGAAGGCGGCGTTTGATGGGCGCTAGCCGCCGGCCTTGATGGCACCGACGATCCCGTCGACCAGCATCTGCACCCCGATGACGGCGAGGATCAGTCCCATGATGCGAGTCACGACGCTCAAACCGTTGGCGCCTAGAAACCCCACCAGCCGCTCGCCCGACACGAAAAAGAGGTAGGTGACCACGCACAGCACGGCGAATGCAGTGAGTGTAATCGCCATCTCGATGATCCCGCCGGTCGAGGCGAAGCTCATCGCCGTGGCGATGGTGCCGGGCCCGGCCAGTATGGGTACGGCGAGCGGGGAGATGGCTACACTGAGCGCTGCATCCACGCTGCTGGCCTGATCCGATGCGCTTGGTTGGTGCACTGCCGACGGCTCGCCGTGGAGCATCTGGTAGCCGATCAGGGCAACGAGGACGCCGCCGGTGATCCGGAACGCGGGCAAGCTGATTCCGAAGATCTCGAAGATCAGCTTGCCGAGCACCACGAAGATCAGTATCAGCACGAAGGTCGCCAGCACCGCCTTGCGGGCAATGCGCCGGCGGATCTGCGGCGTATCGTCCGCCGTGAGACCCAAGAATACCGCGGTGTTTGCGATCGGGTTCATGATCGCGAAAAAGGCCGCGAACACCGACAACGCGTGACCGATGTGGGCGTGCATTGCGGCGACGGCCCCGCTCAGGGTCTCCACGCTCATCGACCCAAGGCCCCGCCGAGCGGCGGGGCCGGTGGCGGCACGCTACTCAGGCCTGTGTCTCGATGAAGGCGCGCAGGCTGCCTTCCTCGTCCTTGGTCAGCGACGTCTGCAGCACCTTGCCCTTGCCCTTGAACTGGGCGAGCCCTTCCAAGACCTTGTCCGCAGTGGCCTTGCGCACCAGGACGAAGATCGCGGAGCAGTTCGGTTGGAGTTGCTCGGACAGATCCTTCATGAACTGATCGTTGATCCCGATATCGGTAAATTTACCCGACAACGCGCCGGCGCCGGCGCCGACCGCCGCTCCGAGTAGCGGGTTCAAGAAGATCATGCCGATGAGCATGCCCCAAAATCCGCCCCCGACCGCGCCCATCGTGGTCAGATTGGTTGCCTGATGCAGCTTCACCTTGCCTTGCTCGTCGCGGGTGACGACGACCACGTCTTCCATTTCGAGCAGGTACTCCTTCTGCATCTTGGCGAGCGCCGCGCGCATCTCGAAGGCAAGTTGCTCCTCGGGGAAAGAAATGACGACCAAATTAGCCACGGTGATTTCCTCGGGTTCAGTAGTAGATTCGGGTTGCGGTGCCATTCACCACATTGACCCGGGCAATGCGGCCCGAATCAAGATGGCACATGTAATTCACGATGTTGATGGTCTGAGTATTGTTGCGGTCGCGCTCGGACGACAACGGCACCGCATAGTAACCGGCGTCGGCCGAAATACAACCGCAGAGCGAAAGCTCATCGGTGTTCATACCCGCCCGGAGCTCACAGCCTAATGCAGTGTTCGATCCCCCGCGCCGCGTCTGGCAACCCGCGCTCGATAGTACGATCAAGAGACCGACTGCCGCCCGAGTCGCTCCCGCCCTCGCGAGACGCAGCTTCTGGGAATTGATCGGACGCGCCTCGGTAGGCGAGGCGACGATCCGGGACGGTATCACTGACGGGCAGCCCGTCGGATCGGGCGCCCGCGCGAGTGTGCCGACTATTCCACCACGCCCGTAATCACACGGATATAAGTCGCGACCACGCCGTCGCCGGGGGCTAGGTCGTCAAGAATGGCCGGATCCTTTACGTTTAGGGTAACGACGTTCTGCGGCCCGCGTACGGTAACCGTGGAGTTGGCCTTGTCGACCGCCTCGACCTTACCGTAGAGCTTCAGGGTGTCGGTAATCGTACCGGCCGGCTTGCTGCCCGACTCGCGCTGTACGTCCTGATCGGCAACCGAGCCCATGGATCCGGCGGAGCGACCCTTGTCGATATCCACGAGCACGGCCTGCGTCTCGGAGATGGTAACCGTGTCGCCTATCTTGATTTGGTCAATTCGCTTTACCTCGGGCGGCACGTTGAGGACCTCGAATTTTCCCTCCGGCGTCTCGAGGGTCATCATCCGGGTTTCGGTGTTTACAACCGCAACCTTGCCGGTCAAGGAGGTGACGTCGCCAGCGCCCGCAACCGGGGTCGTGGTATCGGCTAAGACCGCCGGCGCAAGCATGCCGGCGCCCAGTGCGATCGTGCTGGCCAGGGCAAGGGACTGAATTCTGTTGTTCATAGCTCTTTCTCTCTCAAATCGTTCTGTGAATTAACGGACGTTCGCCGCCCCACGAGCGCGGGACCTGTCTGGCCCACCACCCAATGTTTGGGCCGACTTAAGCCGGACCGATGCAGCCCGGTTGGCAACCGCGGGGCTCACTGCTCTACAGAGCGCGCACCCGTGCCCTCGCGGTGCCGTTATCGTTTGGGGCGCATGCCCGAAACGCAACTCTCGTGGCGCGTCTTTTCGCGAATGACATGTCGATCATGCCGGGAAGGCATTTGATCGGCGTTCCTCGGTGCTTGGTTACCAAGATTTAAGTACCCGTTAAGGCCTACGTAATCACGCGGGACTCATTGTGCAGCCTGTCGGTTTCCCCGGACGCCGCGGCACCGGGCTCATTCGAACAGAAGATATTGGAGAATTCAGATGAAAGAACGCAGCGCAAATACTGAGTCGGCACAGACCACCGGACGTCCCGGACTGTTCAACCGGCAGTCGCGCAACCTGGTTGCCGGGGCAGTCGCCCTGGCGTTGGCGGCCGGCGGAACGGTCGTTGCCCAGGTGAACGCTCCCCCCGCCACCGCGGGGTCGGCGATGATGGCGGCCCAAGGGTTGCCGAGCTTCGCCGATGTCGCCGAGCGGGTGACCCCCGCGGTCGTCAATGTCGCGGTGGTTTCGGAGCGGTCCCCGCAGATGCAAATGCACGGCATGCGCGAGCTTCCCGAGGGCACGCCGTTCAATGACTTTCTCGAAAAATTCTTCGAGCAGCAGCAGGGTGGGAGCGCTTCGCGGGAGACGCACGGTCAAGGGTCGGGCTTCCTGGTCGACGCCGACGGACATATTGTCACGAATAACCATGTGATCGACGGTGCGACCGAGGTCTCCGTGGTCCTCAACGACGGCTCGGAATTCAAGGCCCGGGTCCTGGGTCGCGACGAGAAGACCGACCTTGCGCTACTCAAGATCGACGCCGATCATCCGTTGCCATTCGTGGATCTGGGTGATTCCGCGCGGGCACGCGTCGGCGACTGGGTGCTGGCGGTCGGCAACCCGTTCGGGCTTGGCGGCTCCGTGAACGCGGGCATCATCTCCGCGCGCGGTCGCGACATCCACTCGGGGCCTTATGACGACTACATTCAAATCGATGCGCCAATCAACCGCGGCAACTCCGGCGGTCCGTTGTTCGACGCTGCGGGGCAGGTGATTGGTGTCAACGCCGCGATCTACTCGCCCACCGGCGGCAACGTGGGCATCGGTTTCGCCATCCCGGCGGAAACCGTGCGCACCGTGGTCGCGGATCTCCGCTCCAAGGGCCGTGTCGATCGCGGCTGGCTCGGGTTGCAGATCCAGCCGGTGACTGAAGACATCGCCGCGGGCCTGGGGATGGACGAGGCGAGCGGTGTGCTGATCGCGGACGTGCTTGCCGACGGTCCGGCCGCCGCGTCGGACCTGCAACCCGGTGACGTGATTCTGAGCGCCGACGGTGTGCAGTTGCACGATTATCGCGACCTGCCTAAATTGATCGCGGCGCGCGCGGCCGGTACCCGGGTGCAGTTGGGAATCCTGCGTGAAGGCAAGCCGCGGAACCTCGAGCTGACGGTCGGCGCGATGCCCGACGGTGATAACCTGGCCGGTGTCCCCGCGGGGAGCGGCGAAGACGGGGCACAACAACCGCGATTGGGACTCTATTTGGCGCCGCTGACCCCGGAGCTGCGGCGGGAGCAGGGAATCAGCACCGATAGCGGTGGCGTCTTGGTTGCGCAGGTGGAGCCGAACAGCCCGGCCGAGCGAGCGGGCATCGAGCCGGGGACGCTGATCTCCATGGTCGGCGGTCATGCCGTGACTTCCCCGGATCAGGTAATCGCCGCCGTGCGCCAGGCCGCCGAAGAGAAACGGGACTCGGTCGTCCTGCGAGTCGAGAAGGACGGCAAGCCGATCTTCGTCGCCGTCCCCTTTGCGGCCTGATAATCGGCAAGGGAAAGGGGTGCTATCGTGGCGCTGACAACGACTGAAGTCGTCCGGCCCAAGTTGGCCGGACGGATTGCGGGCGCACCGGAGACGGTGCGCCCGGCTCCTTCGCCTGCGGCTGGGCTCGCGGGCGAAAAACGACGACCCGGAATATGGTGCAGCGGCATGCGCGTTCTGCTAATCGAAGACGACCCCCAGATGGCGGAGTACTTGCGCAAGGCACTGGTTGAGGTCGGCGCCGTGGCGGATCACCTGGTCGACGGACGCGACGGGCTGGTGCAGGCGACCACAGGTGATTACGACGTCCTGATTGTCGACCGCATGCTTCCGGGTCTGGACGGCTTGGCGGTGGTTCGCACCCTTCGGGCATCGGGCAACCAAACCCCGGTCCTGTTTCTGAGCGCGTTGGGCGAGGTGGACGATCGGGTCGAAGGCTTGCGCGCGGGCGGCGACGATTATCTGGTCAAGCCGTTTGCCTTCACCGAGCTGCACGCGCGCCTGGAGGCGCTGCTGCGGCGTGGCGCGGGCGATGCACCGGAGACCCGTTTGCGCGTCGCAGATCTGGAAATGGACCTGCTCAAGCGTGATGTCTCGCGCGCCGGCCGGCCGATCCAGCTCCAGCCGCGGGAGTTTCGCCTGCTGGAGTACCTCATGCGCCATGCGGGGCAAGTGGTGACCCGCACCATGCTGCTCGAGCAGGTCTGGGACTACCACTTCGATCCTCAGACCAACGTCATCGACGTTCACATCAGCCGCCTGCGTGCCAAGATCGATCGCGATTTCGACCAGCCTTTATTGCAGACGGTGCGTGGAGCCGGTTACATGATCAGCGCCGCATGAGGGCATCGGCGGCGCCCTCCGAGCCGCCGAGGAGGCGGCTGCGCAACACGCGCGTATTCAAGAGCTACTCCCTCCGACTCGCGCTGCTGTACATGCTGCTGATCGGGGTCTCGGTCGTGATCCTGCTGGGATTTATCTACTGGTCCACCGCCGGCTACATGGACCGGCAGACCGGCGCCACCATCGACGCGGAAATTCGCGGGCTGGCCGAGCAATATCGGCAACGCGGGCTCTCCGGCCTCACCACTTTGCTGACCGAGCGCGTCGCCCGCGACCCCAAGGGCGCGAGCGTCTATTTGCTTGTGGACGAAGGCCTGAGTCCGATTGTCGGCAACCTCGATCGCTGGCCGGCCGGCTCCCCGGATGCTGATGGTTGGGTGTTTTTCCGCTTGCGCGAGCGCGGCCCCGATCGCAGCGAGGAGCATTCCGCCCGGGGTCAGGTGTTCGTGCTCCGCGGCGGGCTGCGCTTGCTGGTCGGGCGCGATGTCCGCGATCTGGAGTCCACCCAGGGACTGATCCTGGACGCCCTGATCTGGGGCCTCGCGATCACGGCGGCGCTGGCGCTGTTGGGTGGCTGGCTGATGAACACGGGCATTGCGCGGCGGCTCGAGGGCATCAACCAGACCAGCCGGGAGATCATGGAGGGCGATTTGTCGCGACGCGTCCCGCTGAGCGGTGGCGGCGATGAATTCGACCGATTGGCGGTCAATCTCAACCGAATGCTGGAGAGAATCGAGGACCTGATGACGGGTGTGCGTCAGGTCTCCGACAGCATTGCGCACGACCTTCGCACGCCGCTGACGCGCCTGCGCACCAAGCTCGAGCTGTTGCGCTCCTCTCTGGACGAATCCGACCCCGCGCGTGCGGCAGCGGAGGATACCATCGCGGATGCGGAGGAGATGTTGGCGACCTTCAATGCCTGCCTGCGGATCGCGCGGATCGAGTCGGGCGCGCGCCGTGCCGGGTTCGAGACCGTGGACCTGGCGGCACTGGTGCGCGATGTGGCCGAGCTATACGAGCCGCTGGCCGCAGACAACGATCAGACGCTGAGCGTGACCGCGCCGGCCGCCGCCAGGATCGTCGGCGACCGCGATCTGCTGTTCCAGGCGCTGACCAATCTTATCGACAACGCCGTCAAGTACACCCCGCCCGGCGGGCTGCTGGCCCTCTCCGCTGCCCGCAACGGGGATCGGCTCGAGGTCACGGTGGCGGACAACGGGCCGGGGATTCCACCGGAGCTTCGCGAGCAGGTGTTCCGGCGCTTCTTTCGCGTCGACGACAGCCGCTCGACGCCCGGGAGCGGCTTGGGCCTAAGCCTGGTTCAGGCCGTTGTGCAGCTGCACAAGGCGACCGTCGAGCTTGAGGACAATCGGCCGGGACTGCGCGTCCGAATGCGCTTCAAGGCGCTCGACGAGCCGCTC
>JBGSTR010000640.1:0-1769 GCA_041736365.1 Chromatiaceae bacterium
GGGCTCGCCGGCGCGGTGACCGCCGTGTTCTGCCTGCTCGCCATCCTGTCCGCGCAGGTAACCACCCTGAAGGCGGGCTGGACGCCCATCGCGGTGCGCGTGGCGGGGAGTTGGATCGCGGCTGCGGGCATCCTGACGTTCGGCTGGCTGTCGCGGCCGCTGGTCTAAGCGGCATACCCGGTTTCGATCTTTGTCCCACGCTCTGCCGTGCGAAGCGCGGCGGACTGCGCCCGGGTGTTGTGGCGCATAACGCCTGGCGTTATAGTCAAGGCCATGATTAGACAGGGCTGCCGAGCGCATTTGGTCCGGCGAGTGGGAGCGGCGGCTCCCGCCAGAGCTCCAGAAGGTCGCCCGGCGCAAGCTCCGTATGCTGAACAACGCCCGCTGCCTGGACGATCTGCGCATCCCCCCGGCCAACCGCCTGGAGGCCCTGCACGGGGTCGAGCCGGCCAGCACAGCATCCGCATCAATCGGCAAATGGCGCATCTGCTTCATTTGGGGCAATGCGATGCGGATGCCGTCGAAATCGTGGATTACCACTGAGGAACGATCGTGAATACTGTCCTAGACAACGTGCACCCGGGCGAGGTATTGCTCGAAGAGTTTCTGACCCCAATGGGCATCAGCCAGAACGGTCTGGCGCGCGACCTCGGCGTGCCGCCACGGCGCATCAACGAGATCGTCCACGGTCAGCGAGCCGTCACCGCCGACACGGCCCTGCGCCTGGCGCGCTATTTCGGGACCTCGGAACGGTTCTGGATGGGACTACAAGCGGACTACGACCTAGAGGAGGCGCGCAAGCGTCTGGGCGAACGATTGGAACGGGACGTCAGGCCGCGGGCGGCTTGAACCGTGCTCCGAGCCCAAAGCGACAGCAGGGGAGACGCTCGCCGATCAGCCCCGGGCGAACTTCGTCCGCTATCGCGCGGGGAGTTGGATCGCGGCCGCGGGCATCCTGACGTTCGGCTGGCTGTCGCGGCCGCTGGTCTAAACGTCAACCGCGTTTCCTGGTTTAATGTCCGCCCGGCCGCTCCGGCTCAGCGCCGCCGGCTCTCACTCCCGAAGGAGCTCGAACAATGCAGCCAGGTCCCCGCATCGGTCTCTCGCTTTTGTTGGCTCTGATTCTCGGACCCGCCGGGGCCGAGTCGCCGGTCAGTCTCGGCGAGCACATCGCCAAGCAGGGCACGCCCAAAGGTGTTGCACCCTGCATGACCTGTCACGGGCCGGACGGGGGCGGCATGGCCCCGACCGGCTACCCGCGCATCGCCGGCCTCGACGCCGGTTACATGGCCAAGCAATTGGCGGACTTTAAGGCCGGATCACGCGGCAACCCCATTATGATGCCGATGGCCAAGAACCTGACGGACCAGGAAATTGCCGCCGTTTCCGCCTACTACGCCAGCCTCCCGATCCCGGCGGTCACCGCCGAGGCGCCGACCGGGGCGGCACTGAAATCGGCGGAGGATCTGGTGCAGTGGGGCGACTGGACCGGCCGCGGGATGCCGGCCTGCGCCCAATGCCACGGACCGAACGGCAACGGCATCGGGGCGCATTTTCCCGGGATCGCTGCCCAGCAGGCCAGCTACATCAAGGCGCAGCTCCAGGCCTGGCAGTCGGGGACGCGGGCCAACGACCCACTCGGGCTGATGAAGTCTGTTGCCGCCCGGCTGACCGCCGACGAAATCGACGCGCTGTCAGCCTACTATGCCGCCCAGCCCGGCGCCGCGCCGCTACCGGCGGTCAACACCCCCGCACCGCCCCCGCCGGAT
>JBGSTR010000674.1:0-2113 GCA_041736365.1 Chromatiaceae bacterium
TCCACCAGCGGCCGGCCGGCGAAGCGCGTCAGATCGATACAGACGTCACCCTGAAGGTTGCGCAGGCTGACCAGCGCCGCACTCAGGGCGAGCGGATGGTCCTCGCCGACATCGTTGCCGCGGGCGAAGAAGCGCGCGAAGAAATAGCTCAGCGGCGGGAGCCGGCCCGCCTCCATCAAGTCCTGTAGGGTCTCGGTCACGGCCGGTCCTCGGTCGTCCAGTGGAAGATCTGCGCGTTCAGCCGTTCGACCGTGGCGTGCGCCGGCCGATGGCTGTAGACGCCGCAGCCCGGCCCGGTCTCCGGGCGCATCCCGCGCAGGAACAGGTAGTAAACGCCGCCGAAGTGCCGCTCGTAGTCGTATCCCGGAAGACGCGCATCCAGGAAGCGGTGCAGTGCCAGGGTATAGAGCAGGTACTGGAGATCGTAGCGACGCTGGTAGACGGCCGCGGACAGCCCCGCCGGGGTATAGGCGGAAAATTGGCTACCGAGAAAGTTGCTCTTGTAGTCGGCGATGTAGTAGCGCCCGGCGTGCTCGAACACCAGATCGATGACCCCGGTGACCATCCCCTGGAAGTCCTCGACCGCCAGCGGCGGAAGCGGCTCGCCGGCCGCGTCGTTCAATAGATCGTTGAGCGAGCCGATATCGACCGAGGCGGTAGCCAAGTCGAACTCCAGCTCATTGAGCCTGCGTGAGCTCGCGATCCGGGCTAGTTGCAGGCCCGCCCCATCGAGCGGGGTGTGGACCACGCGATCGAGCAGCGCCGCGGCATCGGCGCCGACGCGGTCGTGGTCCAGGTTGAATCGAGCCGCGATCTCGGCGCTGTGCGCGAGCACCTGCCGCGTCACGTCGTCCTCAAAGTCCAGCCGTTCGAGCAGCAGGTGGAGATAGGAGCCCACGTGGCTGCCGGCGGGAAAACGCAGCGCGAGATCCCCACCCGAAGCCTCGCCCGAGTCCTCGCGCAGCGGCGTGGGGCCCGAATGTACGTCCCGGGTCAGGGCGGAGAAGCTGGCGACGCGCCAGTCCGCGGCGATGTGTCCCTTGAAGGGACGCGCGGCCAGCTTGACAGGGGGCGAGCGCTCAAGAACCGCCCGAGACGCCTCCAGCGGTAGGGGTGCGACCCGGATATCGCCGGCCGCGGCGGCGGCCAGACGCTCGAGGTCCGGGGTGAGGCTGGCGAGACCGGCGAAGGCATTGGGCAGCTCGCTTCCCCACTCGTCCGCGCGCCGGTGAGGGTGCAGCAAATAGCCGAGCGCCGTATGTCCGGCATGACCCGGCAGAACCCCGGCGCGCCCCCAGACCACGTAGAGCGCCGACTGGGCACGGGTCAAGGCGACATAGGCCAGGCGGATGTCTTCTGCGAGTCGCTCGCGCTCGGCAATCGCCCAATGCTGATCGAGCGCATCCGACCCGGCGTCGAGACTGGCCTGCCCGTCGAGGTGAAAGCTCACCAGGCCCTTCTTGTCGCAGGTTCTACAGCTCCACAGATAGGGCGCGAACACCACCGGGTATTGGAGCCCCTTGCTGGAATGGATGGTCGCGATCCGCACCAGCGCCTCGTCGCTCTCCAGCCGCAGCTCCATCTCCTCGGTGACCGGCTGATCGCACTGCTTGCGATACCAGGCGACCAGGGCCTGCATGCCGGTGTGGGCCTTGGATGCCTGCTGCAGCAGCTCGCCGAGGTGCAGCAGGTTGGTCAGGCGCCGTTCGGGCAGGTCGGCCCGGCTCAATACGCCGGCGATACCCATGGCGCGCAGCATCCGCCGAAACATGGTCAGGAAACCCTTGCGCTGCCAGATCTCGTGGAGCTCCAGCAGGACATCCGACCAGGCCGCCCACGCGTCTTCTCCCTGGGTGATGGCCTCGATCTCGCGGTAGCTGTGCCCAACCAGCGACGAGGCCAGGGCCAGACGCGCCAGCTCGCGATCGCGCGGATTGAGCACGGCCCGCAACAGTTGCTCCAGCGCACGCGCCTCCTCGGATACGAACACCCCGTCGCGCTCCACCGACACCGCACTCACCCCGCGGGCCGCCAAGACCCGGCGCAGCTCGCGCCCTTCATAGGCGCTGCGAACCAGCACCGCGATGTCCCCGGGGGCAAGCGCGTCCGCGCC
>JBGSTR010000679.1:0-7549 GCA_041736365.1 Chromatiaceae bacterium
TTGCCGCTGGCCGAAACCTTCGTGCGCCGAGTGTCCGGGGCACACCCGGGCGCCGCGGGCCCGTGGTGATATCGCGCCGCTCCCTGGCGCGCAGAGGATAGCCGATTGGCCCGCCTGCATCTTGACCTGTTTCGCGGGCGAGTCGGTTTAACCGGGCGCTGGGCGTATGGGGCCAAAGCCGCGCTTACTCGAGCCGGAGCCGTTTCCTACCCGTACTCGGGGCGATTGCCGACTCTTGCGGGCCCCATCGTTTCGCTATAGTCGCGTCTCGGGGCTCTGAAGCGGATAACGCGCCGCTCTAGCCGCGAATGGACCGCCACAAGGCTGATCAATTCATTGGTATGGGGACTCGCAAGATGAAAATACTCGTTACGAAATCAACGGGTTTGGGCTTGGCTGTTGCGGTCGCAATCGGCGTAATGCCGGCGACCGCAGCCTTCGGCGCACCAGCGAACGTGGTTACGAAGGGAAGAGTCACGGTCTACACATTGCCCGACACGGTGAGCACGGCGAGCAATTCCGTCGATATCGCAAACGCGCAGGCGATGCCCTTGCCTACCGTCGACTGGACCCCGCTGGGTCCAATGGAGGGCGGGCTGTCGAGCGGTAGCCTAGGCGTCCCGGGTTTCGAGCCGGGCAGTCAGGGAAATGGAAGGACTAGCCCGGTTCGTCTCCCGGAGCAGAACGTGGTTGACGGTCAGCTTCCGAGCGAGGATCCCGGAATCGTCCCACAGGAGTTCGGGTCGCAGAACCTTCCCTATACGACGATGCGGGTCGACCTGGTGGGCAACAAAGAATCGAAGGCTGCGCCATATCGCGCTGCCGGGAAGCTGTACTTCAAGGACGGAAATTCGACCTTCGTGTGCTCAGGGTCTCTCATCAAGCGCGGGCTGGTGGTGACGGCCGCCCATTGTGTAGCCCAGTTCGGCGCGAACCGTTTCTATACCGACTGGCAATTCGTCCCCGCCCAATGGGATAGTCGGGCCCCCTATGGCAAATGGGACGCGGCTTCCGCTACCGTGCTTACTTCCTATTTGCGCGGCACCGATCCCTGTGCAACCGCCGGGGTCGTCTGTAGGAATGATGTCGCGGTAATACGCCTGAAGCCCAAGAACGGTCAGTTCCCCGGCACCAGGACCGGCTGGTTCGGCTACGGCTGGAACGGCTATGGATTCACCCCCAACAACCTGGTGCTTGTGAATCAACTGGGTTATCCCGTCTCGCATGATTCCGGCCTGCGAATGCAGCGGACCGACGCCCAGGGTTACGTCAGCGCCGCCGATGCCAACAATACGGTTTGGGGCAGCCGGCAGACAGGCGGCTCCAGCGGCGGCCCCGAGCTGGTGAATCTCGGCATTCTCCCCGCACTGAGCGTGCCGTTGGGCTCCGAGGCTCAGACGAACACGGTAATCGGGGTAACGAGCTGGGGCTACACGTCCACGAGCGTCAAGGTGCAGGGCGCGAGTCCCTTTCTCTCCACCAATATCGTGCCTCTGGTGAACACGGCTTGCGCCGGGCAGGCGGCTTGCCTCTAGCGAAGAGATTAACGGCAAACCGGGACAGTTCGGCCCGCTAAGACCAAGATCTAGTTGGCGGCCAAGGCAACGCGTTAGCGATCCGGGGATCCCCAGATCGCATTTTTTTTCACCCGACCCTGATCGAATCAACGCGCATGTTTCCTGCCGCGTTGGTCGCGCACGTGCCGCACCGAGTCGCTTCAGGTCAACCAGGGCGGGCGCCGGTTCCGGCCGACAGGGAGCGATGGCCGTGTACGCGATCTCCTACAGGTCCAGGAGCGATTTCGTAGCCGCACGCGAGCGATCGCTTACACGTCGGGAGCTGTTGCTAGAGTGCACAAGCTGTCTATACTTCAGCCGCGGATTGGGGGGCCCGGAACTGACCGTAGCTCGCAAACGCAGGGACAGCCTCAGGGCTGATCTATTTTTGGTACGGAGACTCACGAGATGAAGGCGCTTGGTACGAACGTATCCGGTATGTACGTGCTTGTTGCGGTCGCAATCGGCGCAATGCCGGCGACCGGGGTCTTCGCCGCACAGGCGAATGTTGTTAAGAAGGGAGCAGTTTCGACTTACACGCTACCCGCCGCGGAAAGGGCGGCAGCCAATGCAGTCGACATCGCCAACGCACGGCCCATGCCGCTACCCATCGCCGACCTGCCGCCGGTCGGGCCGATGGAGGGCGGGCTCTCGAGTGATCACGTCGGCATACCCGGCTACGAGCCCGGTCGCCGCGGTAACGGAGTCACCAGCCCGGTTCGCCTCCCGCAGGAAAATGTTCTTGCGCTCGATGAAGAGGACCCCGGAGTAGCCCCGCAGGAGTTCGGGACGCTCAACCTGCCGTATACGACCATGCGAGTCGACTTGGTCGGCAACAACGAGTCGAAGGCCGCACCGTATCGCGCTGCCGGAAAACTGTACTTCAAGGACGGCGCTTCGAGCTTTGTCTGTTCCGCGTCTCTCATCAAGCGTGGGTTGGTGGTGACAGCTGCTCACTGCGTGGCGTCCTTCGGTCAGAATCGCTTCTACACCGGCTGGCAATTCGTGCCCGCCAAAGCCAATAACCTGGCACCCTATGGCACCTGGAACGCGGCCTCTGCCACGGTTATGACGTCCTATCTCAATGGCACGGATTCTTGTGCCCAAAAGGGTGTCGTCTGCAAGAATGACGTCGCCGTGATACGCCTACTGCCTCAAGCGGGGCAATTCCCCGGCACCAGCACCGGTTGGTTCGGGTACGGCTGGGACGGTTATGGATTCACGCCCAACAACCTGGTGCTTGTGAATCAACTGGGTTATCCGGTCTCGCACGATTCCGGCCTGCGTATGCAACGGACCGACGCCCAGGGTTACGTCAGTGCCACCAACTCCAATAATACGGTCTGGGGCAGTCGGCAGACAGGTGGCTCCAGTGGGGGCCCCGAGCTGGTGAATCTCGGCATTCTCCCCGTGCTAAGCGTGCCGTTGGGCTCCGAGGCTCAAACGAACACGGTAGTCGGTGTGACGAGCTGGGGCTATACCGACGCCACCGTGAAGGCGCAGGGCGCGAGTCCGTTCCTTTCCACCAACATCGTGGCTCTGGTGAATACGGCATGCTCTGGGCAGGCGGCTTGCCAGTAACGCCGCGGCGTCCGGTGAGCCATGGCGGCTCGCCGGGCAAAGCGCCCGATCGTTGGCTGCCGAGTGCAGCACACTGCCGATCCGGGGAGGGAATCCCCGGATCGTTTATTGCCCGGACCTCATCGGATTGAACCCCGCTTCGGCCGCATCGGCCTTCGTCGCCGTCTTCTCCCGACGCTGTAGTTGCTTGTAGGCGTTTGTAGGTGCAGCTTTAGCCCCAAAACCACCTTGCCGCACGATCGTTGCTGTTTTCAGATGCGGCTGAAGCCGTGTTGCTGTTTTCAGATGCGGCTGAAGCCGCACCTACGGCCGCACTCGCTCCCTCGGCGGGGCGGTGCTGTCAATTTGTGTCATTGCCGGCCACCCCGTCGCTCGCGAGGCGGTATGCTTGGGTCCGGGCACCGAGGTCGTTGGTGCTGCGCCTGAATGCGAAGTGTGATAGCTCATTGAATCGATAGGCGGCGAGTCGTCAATGCCACCAAATCCGAGCCTCTAGAGGTCCATTCCCAGTGATCGAATTTCTTCTCCACGCCGCCAAGGCACACCCGGAAGTCACCCTGTTCCTGTCGATCGCCGTGGGTACCCTCATCGGCCGTATCCGGATCGGATGGTTTCATCTCGGCTCGGTCGCCGGGGCCCTGCTGGTGGGCTTGTTGGTCGGACAGATCGGTGTCGAGGTGCCCGGAATCCTCAAGTCCGTCTTCTTCGCCCTCTTCATCTATGCGGTGGGCTTCAAGAGCGGTCCGGAGTTCTTCGGCAGCCTGAATCGCGGCACCTTGAAGCTGGTGGTGCTCGCGAGCTTCCTGTGCGTCGTCGGTCTCGCGACCATCCTGCTGATGAATCGGCTGTTCGGGTTCGACCAAGGATTCGCCGCGGGACTCGGCGCCGGAGCACTCACCGACACCGCCATGCTCGGTACCGCCTCCGGGGCGATCAATGCCCTGCCGCTGGAACCCGCTCAGATCAGTATCCTGAACAGCCATATGGCCGTGGCCTACGCCATTACCTATCTATTCGGCACCATCGGCATGATCCTATTCGTCGGCGCTGCGGCGCCGCGCCTGCTCAAGATCGACCTACACCAATCGGCGCTCGAGCTCGAGGCGGAGCTTGCCGGTGGGGAGGCGTCGGCCCAAACCGATCAGGTCAGCCTATACACCCGCTTGGTGGTGCGGGCGCTGCGCGTCGAGGAAGGTAAGCCCGCCGCCGGGGCCAGTATTGGTGAGGTCGAATCGCGTGCGGCGGCTCTCAGCATCGAGCGCGTGCTGCGGGGAGCCCAATTGCTCGAGCGGGACTTGTCCCTGGTCTTGGAGCCGGGCGATGTCGTGGGTGTAGCCACCCGGCGCGATGTGGTGCCGTCGCTCGTGGAGTTGTTCGGCCCGGAGGTCGACGAGCCCGTGGCCATCTCTTACCCGGCCAAGACCCTGAGCGCGGTCCTGACCAAACCCGAGTTCACGGGTCGAAGTCTGCGCGAGATCCGCTCGCTCGTCGGGCCGGTAGGCCGGCACGGGGTGTTCCTGGAGAAGGTCACGCGCCAAGGCCTTGAGCTGCCCCTGCTCGACGGCACCGTCTTTCGTCGCGGCGACGTTGTGGTGCTGTCCGGGCGACCCGATCAGGTCGATGCGATCGCCGCCAGGGTGGGGCGTACCCTGAATGTCAGTCATGTCAGCGACTTGGCCTTTCATGCCTTCGGCATCGTTGCCGGCTCGCTGCTCGGCGTCCTGTCCGCTCATATCGGTGCCATTCCGATCGAGCTGGGGACCGGCGGCGGGGTGCTCGTGGTCGCCCTGGTGCTGGGCTGGGTCCATTCACGCTATCCCGCGGTGGGCACCTTCCCGCCCCCCGCCCAGTGGGCGTTCTCCGAATTCGGCCTCACCGCCTTCGCCGCCGTGGTGGGACTGCTCGCCGGACCCAAGGCAATCCATGCGATCCAGGAGCACGGGGCGTCGCTCGTCCTCGCCGGCATCATCGTCACGTTGGTGCCGCCCCTGCTGTCGTTGTACTTCGGCAAATACGTGCTCAAGCTGCACCCGATGATCCTGCTCGGCGGACTGGCCGGTGCCCAGACCGAGGCCGCGTCGATGAACACCATCTTGGAGGAATCGCGCAGTCAGACGCCGGTGCTGGGCTTTACCGTGTGCTACGCGGTGTCCAATGTGCTGCTTGCGGTGTGGGGGCCGATCATCGTCGCGCTATCTTAGGGAAACGCTGATTAAATGCCGTCCTGGCATTTGATCAGCTCGCGGTCCGAGAGGCGCGACTCCCGGACCGCTCCATTTTCAAGCCCTTACGGTGCTTGAAAATACCGGGCCATCCCTGGCCCGGACGGGAAACACTTTAAATCAGCGTTTTCTTTAGAGCGTGGCGAAATCCGGCAACGCCGTCGCGTCACTGCCTTGGGGCGCGCGAGGCGGTAGCGGCGCCTTACCTCGTAGCGCCCGCCTGCAGCGGTAGAGACAGGGTCAGGAAGACGCTGTCGCCCTCGACCCGATTCTGGGCCGCAAATTCGTGATACCAACGCAGATCCAAGCCCATGGTGCGACCGTCCGCCTTGAACTGGTAGCCGACCTCGGGGCCCAGCGCGGCGACCCGGCCCTTGAAGTCGCCGAGTAGGTTGGATCCGCTGTCGGCGGTTAGCTGCTGGTAGTAGTACCCGACAAGACCGCCGGAGAAGCCCTTCGGGAGGTGTTGCTTGTAGGTCAGCTCCAGGTGGAGCTCGCTGCCGCTGCGGTAGTCCGTATCCGGGTTTTCGTCGTTGAAGGTGACTCCGAGGACCCCGGAGAATTCGCGGCCCTTCTTGAAGTCGCCGATAGTGAAGGCGCTGCCCAAATCCAGCCCCCAGCGGTTGGAGCCCATGTTGGCGATGCGCCCGACCTGGTAGACGCCGACCGGGACGAAGACGGAGCTGTAGATGCTCCAGGCGCGAAACAGATCGCCGTCGCGGTGTTTCCATCCAATGGATGCGGCCAGCACCGGGTCGCCAAATCCGGTTACATCGTCGGCCTTGCTTGCGCCAAGTGCCAGGCCCCCCGGCGTCGAAGCCTCCGCCTGCGCCTCCACATCAATTCCGCCGTAGGGGATCACCGTGCCGAGGGCGAGGCGACCGTCGACGAGCTTGAAGTCGGTAACCCAGCTCAACTGAAGCAGGTTGACGAGTGCCTCGACATCGACCCCCTGGGCGATTCGACCGCTGATCGGAATCAGGTCGTCTGAATGTGCGCTGTAGTATTAGACGTCGATGGTGACGTACGAGCTGGGCTTGGGGATCAGGCCGGCCAGAGGCCCGCGCTTACCCGGCAGGTAGAGCGACTTGCCGCCTTCGGCAGCCCCGGCGTCGATTCCCGGCGCCGCGGTTAGTGCGAAAAGCAGAAGGGTCGTAAACGGGATTCGAAGCAAGGGCACAGTTTCTTGAGACTCGATGCTCGGATGGGGACCGCGGTACGCACCGGTAGCCGACCGGTCATCGTGGCCGAGCGGCTCGACGGTTGCGTTGAATGCGCGGCGCGGGTGACCGGTCGCCCCCGCGCCGCGAATCCGATTACTTTTCCTTCTTGGACGCGGTCGCCGGGTGCGCCCCAAGGAGCTCGCCGTCGGTCCCCTTTGCCTTGCCGTAGAGGCTGAACTTGCTCTCGTGGAACTGCTTGGCGGTCTCCTTCAGGTCGCCGGTGAAGCGCGGGTCCTGGGGCCGTTCGTGGGAGTTTACAAAGGCCGCCACGTCCCAGGCCTCCTGGTCCGTTAGCGCATCGTCGAGTCCGAGCGGCATGTTGTACCGGATGAAGGCTGCGGCGGTATCGATCGCGTGCATACCGGCGCCCCAGTTGTAGGACCCGGGCCCCCACAGCGGAGGGAACAGGGTGCCGGCCTCGGCGTTCACCACGCCGTTGCCGTCGTCGCCGTGGCACAGGGCGCACTTGGCCGCGTAGACCTGCTCGCCGTGCGCCGGATCGAATCCCTGGTCGGTCTCCTTCAGTCGCGGGTAGCCGCGTCCCGGCATGGTGTCGTCGCCGGTCGGCGCACCCTTGGCCAGCCAAAAGCTGTAGGCCGCCAGCGAGACGACGGTATCGCTGTCCGCCGCCGGCGGGCCTCCGGCGGCTGAGCCCTGTGCGTTCATCGAATACTTAAAGCAGCCCTGGACGCGCTCGATATAGCTGTCGACCTGCTTGGTCTTGGAGCGGTACGCGGGATAGGCGACCCAGGCGGCCCACAGGGGGGCGGATCCGGCGAGTCGTCCGGCGTCGATGTGACAGTTGCCGCACGCCTGCTCGTTGCCGACGTACTTGCGCGAGGAGGCGTGAGTATTGGTGTTCTGGAAGACCGCCTGTCCCTGTCGGACCGCGTCGCCGAACGGACCCTCGGGAAAGGCGTCGCGGGACGGCGACTGGAAATAGCCCGAATCGCCTGCATCGCTCCCG
>JBGSTR010000703.1:0-13360 GCA_041736365.1 Chromatiaceae bacterium
GCCGCCCGCACCACCCAGCGCTCCGACGGCGTCGACAGCGAGCAGGTGCGGACGGACGTCGCGGACGAGCTGTGGGGCGGAGCCTTGTCGACGTTGCCGAGTCCATGATTTGAGCAGGTGTGCGCCGAGGGGTCCGGGTCACCGAGCGGTAGCAGTGTGAGCGCACAGATCGATCCGCAATTCCGGCCAGACTGCGACGACCGTACTCGACGCCCCGGTTCGGTCCTCCCCCACCGAACGCGCGGGCGCCGGCCCGACTACCAGCAGGTGCGCCGCTACATCAACGACATCGAGCCGCTGGTCGTCGAGCATGCCCGGGAGCACCAGCGCCGCCGGGGCGCTCCTGGTTGCGAGGCGGCGCTGGCGGCGCTGGCGTACAACACCAAGGATCGCAACTTGCCCTCGGCTCTGCGTGGCCGACACCCGGACGCCGTCGCCCTGACGCGCTATCTACAGGAGTAGGCTCTAAGACCAGGTCCTCGACGGTCTGGTCTCGGCCGTCAAGTGCGACTATGGCCTACTTCTACAAGATCGTCAGCTCCGTAGGCCCCCTGATGGAGAAGCTCACCACCGGCAAGATCGCCGAGCCGATCTCCCCCGATTATATGAACGAAGCCGACAACCGTCCCATCTTCGAGTGGCTGGATGTAATCCGCCGCAAGGGGGTCGTCTACGTGGGTCTGGATGCGCTGACCGACACCACGGTCGCCAGCGCGGTGGGCGACTCCATATTCGCCGACCTGGTTTCGGTGGCTGGGCACATCTATAAGCAAGGTATCGCCGAGCCCCAAGCCGGCCCAGGTCAGAAAGGCGGGGCCATGCCCACCATCTCCCTGCACGCCGACGCGTTCAACGAGCTGATCGGCGACAAGTTCGTGCCGCTCCTGACAAGGCCGGGGGGCCGGCTTCCAGGTCACCGCCTACACCCAGACCTGATCGGACGTAGATGCGCGCATCGGTACCCGCGCCAAGGCGGGTCAAGGAACTGGCCACCGCGGAGATGCTCACCGACCAGCTACCCCAGGTCGAGGTCTTCACCCTGATGAGCGTCTCCGGCGTGGACGACTCCTCGGACCCGACATCCGGGATGGACTTCAAGTCCCGCAACGAGGACTGCATTAGCGTCTCCGAAGTGCCCATGCTCACCCCGGCCGAGCTGGTGGCGCTGCCCAAGGGCCAGGCCTTGCCCTGCTGGAGGGCGGCAGCTGTGGAAGCCGCGCATGCCCCTGCCCGACGCCAATCTGGCATTGCCGTTCAGTCTGCACCCGAGCTTCGTCATCTTGCCTTTCGCGGCACTGTTCGCCCTGAGCGTTGCGGTGACGGCCAGCAGCTTCAAAAAATACCTCTGAGGCAGCCCGCAACCGACCGAAAATTCCGAACAAGCGGGCGTCGTGCGTTTGAGCGCGTAGACTCAGAAGTCGTCGAATCCTACGGTGGCAATTCCTGCGGGCAGCTTTCTGAACTTTTCGAACCGCTGGTTCCGGTCGCTCGTCGCTGGCCCCTTAGATGACCGCAATGGACGCGTTGCGGACTGTCGCTTCCAAACCTGTAGTAGCTGGCTCGGTGCCCAAACAGAGCGCGCACGTCTTCTTTCGCGCGAGCCGGTGGCCCGGAAGCTGACGCGGTAGTGTACACGGACACGAAGCCCGGATTGCTGATTCGGCCCCGATTGCGCTATAAATCTCGATGAAGTCACTGAACGCCTCAAGCTCAGGTGGATCCAAGGTTCAAGGACGTCGATAATCGGGCGTTGTACCGACAACGGCCGCTGCGTGCCAAGGAGAGCGAAGCGAAGGCGCGCAGTCCCGGGTAGGCGTGGGCGCGTGCGTGTCGGCGCAGTGGCGAAGGGGCGTGAGTCCCGAAGCCGCGCAGACAACATGCAGAGCGCATCCCACACGACGTGGAGCTATTTGCGGGCGCTGTCGTGCCCCGCGAACCAACGGGGAGTCGGGTGCGGCAGTGAGCGCAGGGCGCGCCCAGGCCCAGCAGGTTGTCGCCAAGGACCGAGTCCTCGCGGCAGCAGGATGCTCCCGCGAGGTATCACGAGGGAGACGCGCTAGCGCCAGTGAAGCGGGGTTCCACCGAAACCTCGATGGTCTTCGCCTTTGACTGGCATATAGCTGGGAATCCGTCTACAAAAAGCTAGGCTGTGAAGTGCTCCAGCATTCTCCGGCATTAAGACATACAGTGTGCATCAGACCCCTTCAGGCGCGTCCAGGTTCGGGGAGCGCCGCCCTATTCGAGTTGCTGCTGAAGGGTTGCCTGAGACTCCTGACAGAGATGAGATTGCGTAAGGTCGTCAGCGGACGCGGGGTTCTTGGCAGGAACGGCCCGAAACCTCCGATCTAGAACGACTCTGACCGATCCGGGATTCCGATGTACAGAACGGCAATGCTCTATAGTTCCCGCAATTCCGCGGGCACCGCAATCTTGCTCCAGCAAGTAGATGCCATACAGGGGCTTTGATGCAGCGACCTGATAACCTACCGGACTTTTCTGACCCGCCCCTCGACGAGGTGGTCATGGGAGTTCAATTTACACCAGTGCCCAACTACAGTTCCGTAGGCTCTCGCGAAGTTTGGGGCCTGTTCAAGGATGCTTTTCCTATAGTTGAGGAGCACCCTTTGCTCTCCCCACAGTTCGAGACCTTTGGCGGTGCGACCCCCCTGCCTGATCATCCATTCTTCCTCGGGCGGCCACCGGTCGGAAGTCGTCTTTGGTTTTGGTCTAGCGACTTGAACCATCTAATCCAATTCCAACCAGATCGCTTTATCACCAACTGGCGGAAAACAGGTAATTCCCAACCATACCCGCGATTCGAGACGATTGCCGATAGTTTCGAGAAAAACCTCCTCCTGCTCGCCGAGCATTTCAAGGCTGTTTTCAGCTACCAGATCGAAATAAACCAAGCCGAAATTTCCTATGTCAACCTGATTCCGGTCGGTGAATTTTCCGAAGCGGGCAGATGGTTTACTGTCTGCAACAACGGTTCTGTCGACGTGGAGGCGCTAAGCACCAATTTCGTTCAAGTGGTAAGAGATAGAGACCGGAAACCTTATGCACGTTTCGCAACTGAACTCCAGTCCGTTCTTACGTTGCCAGCGAGAAAGAAGGCATTCAAGATGTCCCTTGCGTTCAAGGGCAAGCCCGCGGCAAGTGACGTACCTACTGCGATTGAATTCCTTGGAGACGGTCGCGAGCGGATCGTAAAACACTTTCGCGACATCACCACGGCTGAGGCCCATGAATCTTGGGGGATGCAAGCATGAGACGTGGGGCGCAAGCGAGTACAGCATTTCAGAACGATATCAGGGGGTACGAACCAACAGGCGACCCCATTTCTTCGATATCTCCTCCGCAGACTTGGGTCCGGGTTGGAGTCCCCCGGTCTGAGTGGATTATCGATCTCCAAGAACGGTTCGACGAGATTACGTCGCTCGCGAGGGGTTGGGACGGCTATGACGGTCGCCCCGTGACATTCACTACGGCGCAGTTTGCAGCACACCTAATTGAGCAACTTTTCGTTGCTGGCGTACCTTCTCCCTACTTGGTACCCGGAAGCGACGGGACGGTCCAAATTGAATGGCATCGCCACCAGTATGACATTGAGATAGACGTGCTTGGCCCCTACGAAGTTGTGGCGTTCCGGAGGGATCAACGAACCGGAAACGAGGAGGAACTGGAGCTCCAAATGGACTTCACCGCACTAGCGGAATGGATAGACGGACTTTCGGCCGAACAGCAGCAAATCGTCCAGTCTATGTAGTTGATTTCCGATGGAGCCGTATGACGAAAATCAGATCGATGCAAGTGATACCATCATCCGTCGAATCAATCCGCAACAGCACGTCGTCTGGGACGAAAACCGCGGTTGTTCCCGCATTTCGTCGAAGGCGTTCTCGCCCTCATCCGGGTCAAACGATGGTATGTCTGTGGACATTGAGCAATTAATGCTTTCCGACGGTGTCGATCCTCGTCAATACGTTACCACGCCCGTTTTCACTGGTTCTGTGGCCTTTTCAGCAGGAGCGGCTCGCGCTTGGGGGCTTATGGTCGGATACGATCCTCTTTGGACGAACCCATATCACGGAGAAGTTTGGGGAGGGAGTCGCCCAAACCGCTTCTCTCAGCGGCAAAAAAGGGGATTGGCCGAAGCGTCTCGGTGGTACGTAGAGCTTGATGGCGTAGACGTCGTATGACCCGCAATGACACGACCTTACGAGCGACCGGCCTTCACGACGTGCCGTACGGATTGATCCGCGGCTCGGTTCGCTCCGTTGCCTGTAGCGGGATCCACGCCTGAACGGACCATCCGCTGGCTGACCCCCGAACTGCCCACGCCGGTTTTTTTGCACTCCCGGGCAGAGAGCCGGACGTCCCCTGTGCGCGTTCAGGAGACGCCTGCGGCTCCCTGGATAGTGCCCGCAGTTGGGACGGCGCGGCTACCGAAGAGTCGACGCAACCACCACAGCCGGGTCGATCGCCGACACCCCGGTCCAGCACGTCGAGGTCAAGCGCATCTCCCGCCGGCCGCCGTGCGTCACCGACCTGTTGCCCTGGGCGGAGTGCCTCCCCGAGAGTCGCGCCTTCGTGCTGGAGGACGGCATCAGTATCCGCGCCCTGTTCGAACTCACACCCGTCGGGACCGAGGCGCGCACCGCACGCTTCATGGCGGGGCTGCGCGACGCGATCCAGACCGCCCTCACCGATGCCGTTCCGGAACGTGAAGACTCCCCCTGATTCTCCAGGTCCAGGCTCAGTCGCGGGGAGGATCACGATCTGAGCCACCGACCGGCTACGATGAGCCGACATAGACCGCCTGCCTCCCCTGTTTCATTTCGGGCGGCGACACATGACCAAAACCCCCACGCTGATCGACGGCGAGCGCATCCGCAAGGCCCGCTCGGTCCGGCAAATCGAGCCGATTCATGAGCGCTTGGTGATCGCGCTGGGGGAGATTCCACAGCTCCGTTACATCAAGATCTTTCGGGAGCGACTTGCGGCTTCGAACTTCCTGTCGGCGGACGGCAAGAAGAACCCCGTCGTGCAGGTCGGGGCCGAAGGTGTGGTGGGCGTCGAGCTGCTCATTGACAGCGAATCCCGGGTCGTCCAGTTCTACGCCCTGACGTCTTCGGTCCAGGGAGGTGGTCGCAGGATCGTTGCGGCGCTGGTCAGCGCGACGCCAGAGGACTGGCGTCTGGTTGTTCCTCTGGACTGGAGCGGCGGGTTCTGGCGGAGGATGGCCGAAGACTACCCGCGGCTCGTCGTCTTCTGACGCCCCGGCCGGCGAGTGCTGCGATCGGTGATCCGACAGCGTTCGAAAGGAGACGTCTTGGGAGCGCTTCCTGGCAACAAAGGTAGCAATGTTCGGGAAACCAGATCATCCGCCAGCGGGCGTGTCGTCGACTTCGTCCAGCCCGTCATCCCCGTCCAGGGTGACGACCGGATCGGCCTCTGCGTCGCTCGCGGCGATCTCTTCCCCCTTGCCTTTGCGCGCCGCGAAATCCCGGGCACGTGCTTCGATCTCCACAACCCGGCGCCCGACCCTTAGCAGCTCGTTGCGCCATTTATAAACCGCATCGGCGCGTTGCCGGTTGCTGAAAACGCCGCTGAGCCACAGGGTGTCGATGCCAACCATCAGCTTGTCGAGGGCCTGGATCAGGTTCGCGTACTGGGAGAGCTGCGGTGAGGAGATGCGGAAGGTGACGAGGCTCGGATTGGTGTAGCGGGGCACGGTCTCGATGCCGTTGGAAGCCTTCACGGCATCCAGCCGGGCCATCTCATCGTGTAGGCTTTTGGCGAAATCCCCGAGCAAGGTGTCGACCACCCCCTCCACCTCGTCGATCTTTTCGGCGTCGCCGATCGCTTGGAGCACCACGTCGATGCCGTAGAGGGCGCGGGCGACACGAATCAGACTGCGGCCGACGACCCGGTGGGCGTGGGCGGACTGCAACGTAACTGGGACGTGCAGCTCTGGCCGGCTGAATCCTCGCGTCGCTGGCATGTCAGGTATCCGGCAGGTAGGTGGGGACTCCAACCTAGACCGGCGCCGGGACCTTCGCACCCGCGAGAAACCCTCGAAATCCCGACTTACCCCGCGAGTCGCCGGCCGGGCATTGCGCCGACCGCGGATACGCGCTACATCTATTCGCAAGCGGTAGCTGGCCGCCCGGTTTCCATTGCGACTCCGGAAGAGCGAGCCAAGCGATTTCCCCTGGCAGCGCGAGCCCGCGCAAATCAATCCCACCCCTATGGTGTTCCTTCCCACGGAAGGCCAGCGCCCTGTCCAGTGCGTCCCGAGCAGCCTGCACACGGCTCGGTGCGCAGTGGACAGGCGAAGTGCCGACCCTGAATTGCTCGTCCTCCCTGTGTGAGGGCGCAATACGGCAGCTGGCCGTGGCCGTGAGGCCGACTCAGCAGAACCCATCCAGTTGTTCCAACCCCGAGGGGCACCCATCGCCCCCGTGCGCCATGGTGCCCATCCAAACTGAAGAGGACAGCGCCATGTTCGAGCACCTGGCGGTCATCGCCGCGCTCGTCTACGGGGTCTTTGTGACCCCTTTCGCCATCTTGGGCATCGCCGCCCGGATCCGCCGTTTGCGGGCCCGCCGTGCGCCGCCGCCGACCCGCGGGTGGGACCCGTTCGACGTTCCCACCTTCATCCGCCGCCGCGCGAGCGGTTGCAACAACCCGGAGGAATCCGATGTCCAGAGGCATCAATAAAGTCATCCTGATCGGCAATCTGGGCGCTGACCCGGATATCCGCTTCACCGCGGCCGGCGACCCCGTTGCCAACGTGTCGCTCGCTACCAGCGAGACCTGGAAGGACCGCCAGAGCGGCGAGACCAAGGAGAAGACCGAATGGCACCGAGTGGTGTTTTTCGGAAAGCTTGCCGAGGTCGTACAGCAGTATCTTCGCAAGGGCTCCAAGATCTACCTCGAAGGCCAGTTGCGCACGCGCAAGTGGCAGGCGCAGGACGGGCAGGAGCGCTACGCCACCGAGGTCGTGGTTGGCCTGGGCGGCGTCCTCCAGATGCTGGACGGGCGCCCTGCGGACGGCTCGAAGGGCGACACCCAGCCAGCCCGGCGGCCGGCCTCATCGCCTCCGCCGGTCCGTGACGTTCCCCCGGTGGACTTCGACGACGACATCCCGTTCTGACAGGGGCGTCGTGGGCAGTCTGTAACGCTTAGACAACGCGACCGCCGGTCCACCGGCATCCAGCAACCCACCTGGGGAGCCCGTCACTCCCCATCGGGGGGTGGTGTGTCTCCCCGGGACTCACGAACCCAACGGAGACACCCCATGACCGCGAAGAAGAATCCGCTTTCGCGCGCCACACCCGGCGCGCTCGTACCCTGCCGCCTCCCGGTGGCGTCCCAGACCCTGGCCCACATTGGTCTGGATCCTGGGACCTGGGCCGTCCTGACCGATTCGATCTTCCCCAGTGCCCGGACGCCGGAAGGCGTCATGCTCGCAGTGCGCTATTGCCAGGCGCGCGGCCTCGACGTGATGAAGCGCCCCGTCCATGTGGTGCCCATGTGGTCCAAGGTGCTGAGTCGCGAGGTCGAGACCGTTTGGCCGGGAATCGCCGAGGTCCAGACCACCGCCGCGCGCACCGGATGCTGGGCGGGACTCGATTCGCCCCGACTTGGCTCCGAGGTCACCAAGACCTTTCGCGGATCGATCAAACGCGACGGACGCTGGGAAGATGCGGAAATCAGCGTGACCTTCCCGGAGTGGGCGGAGATCACCGTGTACCGGCTGGTCAACGGTGTGCGCTGCCCCTTCTCCGAGACTGTGTTCTGGGAGGAGACCTACGCACGCGCGGGCCGCTGCGAGCTGCCCAACGAGATGTGGCAGAAGCGTCCCCGCGGCCAGCTCTTGAAGTGCGCCAAGGCTGCCTCCCTGCGTGCCGCGTTTCCCGAGGAGGCGGGCTACACCGCCGAGGAAATGGCCGGGAAGCCCATCGAGACCGACGATGTTGCCGCGGGACCCGTGATCGACGCCGAGTCGGCGACACTTGAGGCGTCCATGCCGCCCGCAAGGGTGAGCGAGACCGAAACCGCTCCCGAGCCTGATTCCAGCACCCCGTCTGATGCGTCGAAAGACGCCGCAATCGAGGCGACGATCAAGGCCCGGGTTGCCAAGCTTGTAGAGCGCGCGGCCAAGGTCCGGGCCTGGGGACAGGCCGAGGAGTATGCGAGGTCGCGCTTCAACGGCGGCCATCTTGCCTATGCCCTTGCCGAGATCGACAAGGCGTTCCGGGCGGATGCGATGGGCGACACGGCTGCCGCTTAGCGCTTGACCACCAGGGACGGTGGTAGAACCAACCGAAACTGACCCCATGGGGCATCCTCTGCCCCCGGGGGCAGGGTGCCCCGCTACTCATTGGAGCACCATCATGCATGTCATCGATCTATCTCAACGCACCCCCGAGTGGTTCGCCTGGCGCGCCGCGGGCGTTTCGGCGTCGGATGTGCCGACCATCGTCAAGGCCTCACCCTACAAAACACCTTGGAGGCTTTGGGCGGAGAAGACGGGCCTTCTGCTACCCGAGGACCTGAGCGGCAACCCGCGCGTCCAACGGGGCATCGCGCTCGAAGACGAGGCCCGGCGCGACTTCGAGGAGCGACACGGAACCTTTCTCCTGCCGCTGTGCGGTGAGGCCGACGGAAACCCGGTCATCCGGGCGTCCTTCGACGGGCTCGACGACAACGGGGAGCCGGTAGAGCTGAAGGTGCCGAGCGCGAAGACCTATCGGGACATCCTGGAGCTTGGCGAGGCTGCCCCGGCTTATGAGCTTTACTGGCCTCAGCTCCAGGCGCAGCTCTATGTCTGCGGCGCCGCGCGCGGATTCCTGGTGTTCTACCAGGGTCCGGGGGTGGTCCACGATCTCGAGGTACAGCGCGACGAGGGTTTCATCGCAACGACGCTGGTCCCGGCGTGCCTGGATTTCTGGGAGTCGGTACGGCGAAAAAGGGAGCCCGCGCGCGATCCCCGGCGCGACCTGTTCACCCCCGGGGGCCGCGACCTGGAGTTGTGGACAACGCTGGCGGGCGAGTACCGCAGGCTAGCCGCGGACAAGAACAAGCTCGACCGGCGGGTCAAGACGGTCAAGGCGGGTCTGGATTCCATCGAGGAACGGCTGGTCGCCGTGATGGGAAACTTCGTCCTCGCCGAAGCCGCCGGACTGAGGGTCCTGCGCTACGCCCAGGCCGGGTCCATCGACTACAAGGAGGCATTGTCGGACCTGGCGCCGGATCTCGATCCGGTGCGGCTGGAGGACTACCGGCGTGCGCCTTCCGATCGGGTCAAGGTGACCCCGATCAAGGAGGACACTGCGAGCGGCCAGTTGGATACGCAACAAGACGATAAGGCCGTGCAGGAAGCCGAAGGCGAGAAGGGTTTCTACTTCTGACCGGTCAGCCTCGAGCCCAGGGATGGGCGCGGGGCCGGGTTCCTGACGATCGCACCGCACGACACCCGGGGCCTCCGGCCCGGCCGCTGTTCGCTGGGGGCCGTCCTCGACGTCTCGGCGACCTACGCCGTCGGCCCGTCCGAGCCGGAGATGATCGATGTTGGGATTGCCAGTCCGTAAAGGGCCGTCCGGCGCGGTCTGGGAGGCGCGCGCGCCCTGAGCTCTCTCGCCCGCGAAAGAGCCCAGCGCACGCGTGGTTCCTGTGGCCCTCCCTGGTGAGGACCCGAGAAGCGGTAGCTGGCCGCCCGCTCTGCGGATAAACAGCCGAGACCACCGAGCCCAACCACGTCAAGACGGGGAGATTCGCTTTCCCCGCGCGGGGTGCGTGTCTGCCCGACTCAGCTCATTCGGAGACCCATCCATGCGAAAGCCCCAATTGGCACTCCCCCTGGAGTCCGACCAGAGCCGTCGAACCGATCTGACCGAGGCCGACCGGGCGTTGGTGGCGCAAGCCATTCGCTGCCTGGAGCAACAGTATCTCGTGAAGCAGGACTGCATCACGAACCCGGAGGCAACGCGCGACTACCTGAAGCTCAGGCTCTATGGCCTGCACTATGAGGTCTTCGCCTGTATCTACCTCGATACCCGGCACCGCGTTATTCGCTACGAGGAGCTGTTCCGCGGCACCATCGACGGGGCCAGCGTGCACCCACGGGAGGTCGTCCGCAAGGTCATGGCGACCAACGCGGCGGCCGTGATCATCGCCCACAACCATCCGAGCGGTCTCCCCGAGCCCAGTCAGGCGGATATCCGCATCACGCAGCGCCTCAAGGAGGCCCTCGCCCTAATCGAGGTGCGCGTGCTCGACCACCTGATCGTTGGAGATGGCGAGGCCGTCTCGCTCGCCGAGCGCGGCCTCATCTGACCACCGATCCCATCCAACCCACCGGGGACGTGCGTCCCCTTTAAATTTTTGGAGGCTACGTATGAGACTCGAGAGCGATATGGTGCGCGATTGCGCTCGGGGTCAATGGATCTGCATCCTGGGGCGGCTGGCGCCCTTCTTGGAGGCGGCCTTGGCTCGAGCGGGCCGCCACGTCCCCTGTCCGGTCCACGGTGGACGAGACGGGTTCCGAGTCTTCCGCGACGTAAACGAGACCGGGGGAGGCATCTGCAACACTTGCGGTGCCTTCGGCGACGGATTCTCGCTGCTGATGTGGGCCAATAGCTGGTCCTTTCGCGCGGCCCTGGAGGCGGTGGCCTGCGATCTTCGGCTGGACCCGGGAGGTTCTTGGACGAAACCGAAACCGAAGGAGAGGCGCTTGGCGAGTGCCACCCACGCCCATACCAGGGACCCGGTGAGCGCTGAGCAGGCCCTACGCCGGCTGTGGGAGCAGACCATTGAGCTCGAGGCCCAAGACGCCGAGCCCCTGCGCCGCTACCTGCTGCGCCGGGGGATCGCGGCTGTGCCCGACCCGGGCGTGGTCCGGTTCCACCCCGCACTGGGGTACTACGAGGACCGGGTGAGAAAGGGGACCTACCCGGCGATGGTCGCGCGGGTAACGAGTGCACAAGGCGGACTCTTATCGCTGCACCGGACCTACCTCACCCGAGACGGGCAGAAGGCTCCAGTGGAGTTTCAGAAGAAAATTATGACACCGTGCCGGCCGATCCACGGCGGGTCGATCCGTCTGTTCCAGGTGGGTCCGGAGCTCGGCATCGCCGAGGGCATCGAGACCGCGCTGGCGGTTCGGCAGCGGACCGGGATGCCGGTCTGGGCGGCGCTGTCGGCGTCCTTTCTGGAGCGCTGGGAGCCACCTGCCGGGGTCAACCTGGTGGTGATCTGGGCGGATTTGGACCGTTCCGGGGCAGGGACGTCTGCAGCCAACAGGCTGCGGGATCGGCTCCTTGTCCAGGGCATTCAAGTCGCCGTCAACCTTCCCGACGGTCCCGTGCCCGTGGGTCGGAAAGGTCTGGACTGGGCCGATCTGTGGCGGCTCAGGCTGCGGTCTGCGGCTTAGGGAATCGACTGTCTTTCTCTCCCCCCGCCGCGGCTTTGCCGCGCGGGGATTTCTTCTTGGACCCGTCACACGTTGACTAGAATATATCGTACAGATATATTAATCATAAACGACCCAATGGGTTCTCGCATGGTCAAGAATCTCACATCGTACGGACCCGACCTCGACCTGCTGCCTCGGGATGACAGTGTTCGGAGCATGAGGGACAACGCGCTGGCCATGTTCAAGCGTTGGAAACGGGCTGAGGGCGGGGGAAACGGCGAAGCCGTAATCCGGAAGCCCGTCGGCGCTGGCTGGCTGGGGGATCGACAATGAGAACGCTCGATCTGCTCGAAGCCGCCGCGTTTCTGAAGATACACCCCGAAACCCTGCGCAGGCGCGCCCGTACAGGCGATATCCCCAGCGCCAAACCCGGGAAGGGCTGGGTGTTCATCGATGACGATCTGGTCGACTGGCTGCGCCGGGATTATGCTGGGCGCGCGCGAGCGGTCGAGGCGGGAGACATGCAATGCTCTACCGAAGACCGAACAGCCGGTACTGGTGGGTACGGATCACCACGCCAAACGGACGAGAAGTACGTCAGTCTACTGGAACGAAAGACAAGAAAGACGCCGAGGAATACGAGGCGGCGTTGAAGACTCAGTTGTGGCGCCAGGCCAGGCTTGGGGACAAACCGCGGCACACCTGGCAAGAGGCGGTGGTGCGTTGGGTGATGGAGACTGAGCACAAAGCCAGCCATGAAGACGACCTATGCCACCTCCGGTGGCTCGACCAACACTTGAACGGAAAGCAGTTGGAGGCCGTTGACCGGGACGCCATCGACACCGTCCAAAAGAAACGCAAGGAGGCGGGCTCCAGCAATGCGACGGCCAATCGTACCTTGGCCTTAGTGCGGTCGATCTTGCGACGGGCCGAACGGGAGTGGGGATGGATTGAGCGTGCGCCCGCGGTGCGGTTGCTCCCGGAGCCAAAACGACGCATTCGGTGGTTGTCCCGCGAGGAAGCGGATCGATTGCTGGCGGAATTGCCGGCACACCTGGCCGACATGATGCGGTTCAGCCTGGCGACCGGGTTGCGTGAGTCGAACGTCACGGGTCTGCGCTGGGATCAGGTTGACCTCGGAAGGCGGGTGGCTTGGATACACGCCGACGAGGCCAAGGCGGGGAGGGCGATCGGGGTCCCGCTCAACCGGGACGCTTTGCTGGTGCTGCGAAGACGGGCAGGCATTCACGGGGAGCGTGTTTTCACCTTCCAAGGGAAGCCAATAGCGAAGGCGGGTGCGGCGGCCTGGAGGCGGGCCATCGCCAGGGCGGGAATCGACGACTTTCGGTGGCACGATCTCCGGCATACCTGGGCCAGTTGGCATGTGCAGGCCGGGACGCCGCTCCACGTCCTGCAAGAGCTAGGCGGATGGTCGTCGGCAGAGATGGTCAGGCGATACGCCCACCTCGCTCCTGGACAACTGGCCGATCACGCCAGTGCGATCGAGGATAGGGTTAGAACGGTCGAAGGTGAGGCGCAAGAACTGTTCCGCACATTCGACGGCACACCGGAAAAGAAAAAGGCGCGAGGAACGCGCCTAAGTCATTGAAATTATGGTGCGCCCTGCAGGGTTCGAACCTGCGACCACCTGATTAAAAGTCAGATGCTCTACCGACTGAGCTAAGGGCGCGTGGCCGCTAAGTATAAGACAGTGAGTCGCGGATTTGTAGCGGAGGCGCCCATTTACGGTTGCGGCGAGATCCGGGTTCGCGGAATCAGGTCCGATCGGGGCTTAGCGGTAACGGGTCGGATCGGGTAGACCCGATGCCCGGAAGCCCTCGGCACGCAGCCGGCAGGAGTCGCAGGCACCGCAGGCGCGGCCGGCGGCGTCGGCTTGGTAGCAGCTCACGGTGAGACCGTAGTCGACGCCGAGGCGCG
>JBGSTR010000727.1:0-1601 GCA_041736365.1 Chromatiaceae bacterium
GAAACCGGCGCGCACCGGCCCCCTCCTGGCGCATCGCCCAGCGCAACGGGCGAGCGACGAGCTCGGCAACATCGGTGCCCACGCGGGCCAATGCCGGGTGCAGGATCAGGCCTTGCTCGCGCCGGAAGACACGGATCAGCACCCAGCGCCGATGCCCGGTGTATTGGCTCAGCAGCGCGGGGTGACGCAGATGGCTTTCCTCGCTCGGTCCCCAATGAATGGTGCAGGCATCCGCACGGCCGGCCTGGAGCAGCTCGAGCCCGAGCCGGGTCCCGGTGGGCGTGTAGCTCACCAGCCCCCGCGGTCCGGTGTCCCGGGCGAGCGACATCACCATGCGGTGCATCAGGGGATCGTCGCTGCCGGCGACCAAGAGCCGGTCGTTGAGCACGCCGCCGTGGCTCGACTCCAGCATCCAGCGGTCGATCAGCTCGCGCGGGAACATCCATTTTCCGGTGACCTTGGTGCCGGGGATGCGTCCCTCCGCGGCCAAGGTGTAGACCTTCTTTTCGTTCAGGTTCAGGTATTCCGAGACCTGCTTGACGTCGAGGAATCGGGGGCTGAGCTCCAACAGGGCTGCCAATAGCTCGGTCCGGCCGGCGCTAGGGCCGGCGGCGCTCCGGAGCCGGTCGGGCATCGAAGATCACCCGATCGGCACCGTTGTAGATGAGGAAATGCCGGCCCTTGACGCGGGCGATCATGGTCACGCCGATCTTGCGGGCAAATTCGAGCCCCTTTTGGGTGATCCCCGAGCGCGACAGCAGGACCGGAATCCCCATTTGCGCCACCTTGATGACCATCTCCGAGGTGAGTCGTCCGGTGGTGTAGAAGATCTTGTCGCCGCCTTCGAGCGCCTTGAGCCACATGTATCCGGCGATAGCGTCCGCGGCGTTGTGACGCCCGACGTCCTCGACGAACAGGTCGATCCGCGGCTCGGGTCCTGCTTCACCTTGCGAGAATCCGCACAGCGCGCAGCCGTGCACCGCGCCGGCGCGCCGATAGACCTCGTTGTAGTCGTTGAGCGCGTCGAGCAGGGCGTAGATGCGCGATTGCCGGAGCGTGGGGCGCGGCAGGCGCAATCGGTCCAGCCAGTCGGTGATTCGCCCGAACACGGTGCCCTGGCCGCAGCCGCTGGTGACCGTGCGGTGCTTGAGCTTTTCCTCCAGGTCGCCGATGCCGTCGAAGGTGGTCACGGCGCAGCGCTCGGTGGCCCAGTCGACCTCTATCGAGTGCACCGATTCCAGGCAAGGCACGAGCCGCTGGCCGCGCAGGTAGCCAAGCACCAGGAGCTCGGGGTGGGTGCCCAGGGTCATCAGGGTGACGACCTCGCGCTTGTCGATGTAGATGGTCAGGGGCTGTTCGCCGGCGATCTGACCCTCCCGCGATTCGCCGTATTCGTCCACGGCGACGACCGGGTAGGACGGCTTGAGCCCCGCGTCGGACAGCAGCGGGACGTAGGTCTCGTCCACTTCGGCATCCGCGCCCGGGCCCTCGGGCGTGGCCGGCATGACGCCAAAGGCCGGCTCGCCGGGGCGAGTCTCGCTCCCCGAGCGCCGGGGTTCGGCTGTCCCGGGTGCGGACACGTCAGCCGCCGGTCACGCTCA
>JBGSTR010000515.1:0-4731 GCA_041736365.1 Chromatiaceae bacterium
TAACCGGCCTCGCGAATGGCCTGGGCGATCCGCGCCGGGCTCACCGTCGCCGGAAGATAGTGCACGGACGCCGACTCGGTGCTGAGGTTCACCGATGCGTCGGTCACCCCGGGAAGCGCACGAATCGCCCGTTCCACCCGCGCCACGCACGACGCGCAGGTCATGCCGCCGACTCCGATGGTGGCCGAGCCGACCACCGGCTCGTAACCCGCGTTGCGTACGGCTTGAATCAGTCCCGGCACGTCGATTCGGTCGAAACGAACCACCGCGGTCCCCGCCGCCTGGTTGACCTCAGCCGACTGTACCCCGCGCTGCCCGGCAAGCGCGCGCTCCACCCGCGTAACGCAGGAGGCGCACGTCATGCCGTCCACTCCGATTCTGAGCTCCTGTTCCATACCTGATTGACCGCTGGTGTGGTGCCGGTACTAGCTGATATGCGGCACAGACCAGGCAGCATCCAGGCCACGCGGGTGAGCCGGCGAGGTTTAGCGGTCGCAAGTGGCTGGCGACGAGGCTGGTAGAGCAGGGCTTGCGGAGAGGTTTACTGCCGGGCCGCGGGGTTGCTCATTGCCTGCGCAGAACGGAAAGGACTCGCACGATCATCGGCTTGATCGCCCGCAAAGGTTTGGTGACTTTCCAAGATGTGCTGTTTTGAAGAGCAAGTATCTGCTCTTGCCACTCCTTGGAGCGAGCCTCGGTTTCGCTCGCTCGAGCTTCAATTTGCTCCACTCTGGTCAAGGCTTGCAGGGCTTTTTCCGCAGCCTGCTCGGCTCGGTTAACGGCATGCTGGGCTTTGTCTTCGGCTTGATCGGCTCGGTTCACGGCATGCTGCGCTTTGTTCTCGGCTTGATCGACACGGTTCACGGCATGCTGAACCTTGTCCGCGGCCTGATCGACACGGTTCACGGCATGCTGAGCCTTGTCCGAGGCTTGATCGGCTCGGTTCACGGCGTGATTAGCCTTGTCCTCGGCCTGATCGACTCGGTTTACGGCATGCTGAGCCTTGTCCGCGGCTTGATCGCCTCGGTTTACGGCGTGCTGCGCTCTGTCCTCGGCTTGATCGGCTCGGTTCACGGCATGCTGAGCCTTGTCCTCGGCCTGATCGACTCGGTTTACGGCATGCTGAGCCTTGTCCGCAGCTTGATCGGCTCGGTTGACGGCGTGCTGCGCTTTCACCCAAGCAAGCTCGATTCTCGATTCCACCAGGTGGTTGTATCGCTCCAGGAGCGTTTCCGGTGTTAGACCATACTCTCGCTCGAATACTGCCGCGGTCAGCGCCATGGTCTCCCGATCCCCATTCTTTTGAGCGACCACCGCGTAGTCCGGACTTGCACCCTGAAAGACGTCTTGCAAGGTTAAAGTTTCGCGCTCCGCCAATTCCTTGGACTCTTGCAGTCGAACGATCTTGACGCGATTGAAACCATAGTAATCGGTCACGAAGGACAGTAGCTGGGGCGGTAGCGGACGATGATGCGTAGGGTCGAGATAGAAATGGCGCGTGGCAACGACGAAGCTCTCCGGATTCGGGGTTTCCATAATCAATATGCCGCCCGGCATGAGCACCCGAAACGCTCCGGAAACGAGCAATCTCAAATCGTCAAAATGAACATGCTCAACGAGATGAAAGGCCGAAACGACAAGCTGGCTGTCGTCGGGCAGTGTCGCAAGATGAGCAACTGCGTCGCCTTTGCAGGCCGGTAATCCAAGCGCGTGACACGCGTCGAGCATACCCTCGTCGAGATCGATCCCCGTGGGTGCGAAACCGGCCTCGAGTAGAACTTCGAGCCACTCGCCCCTTCCACACCCCAGGTCCAACGCCGGATCGCCCGGAATCCGATCGCGCAACGGCTCGATGAATGGAAGGTAAACCTGCAGTCTCTCCTTGACCACTTCTCGCGAGCCACGATAGCGGTCTTCGAAAGCGCGATAAAAATCGTCGTTCATATTGAGCACCCTGTGGAAACCGCAAAAAGGGCGACAGCAAAAAGACTGACCAGCGCTGATCCGGGTCAAGAATAGCTCTAATCAGCATCGGCTTGAAGCTTGCCGCGAGGGGCCGCTTACGCGCTCGGCAACCGTCAATGAAGCTCTCGTAGTCGATCTACAACCTCTTCATAGAGCCTGCAATCTACCGTATTGGCCTCTCGCAAAAGCTGCCGGTCGGCCGCGCTCACGAGCCGAGCATCTCGGTTCTTGCCTACATTCACCTTGGGAATCGCGCTGGAAGACCGGATCGGCCAGCGCTTCGACAACAAGTCGAAAAAGGCGGCCAAATCCTCATGTACCCCAACCACGTCTATCAGCGCCAGTCCCGCCCGCGCCTTTTCCAACAACTCCGTATCGGACTTCGGGCACGACCGAAAATGCAGGGTGTGCTCTAGCCAACTGGAGTCGTCCACCAGCGCCGCAAGATACTTGGCCTGAAAATTGACGGCGAAGCCGCGGGTACTCTCATCACTTGGAATCTCGTCCATTCGTCGGCCGACAATCCGGTTATGAAGCGGCAAAGTCGGATCCCGCAGCGCATGGAAATAATACGAAACAGCGCGCTCCACCGGATCGCGCAATAGGGTAGCCTTCTGCGTAGTTGACCCAATCAGCGAATCCAAAAAACCGAGGAAATGTCCCGAAAAAAAGGCGTATCTTCTAATGACTTCGATTTGATTGAGTAAGTCGGTGATAAACACGCCTGGAAACAACTTGAGACCGATCGGATCAAGGGCTTGTGCCAGATACGCCTTTACCGTCAGCCCGGCAGTCTTCGGAATATGAAAAAAATAATAAACTTCGGCCGGAATTTCTTCCCGAGCACTCAAGGCGAGCTGGCGCGTTTTAGACTCGGTTGAACCGCAAATGGACTCCAATACAGCCTGGTAGTCACCGGTCGCCAGAAAACATTCCACATGGTGGTTCAATCCCGCTTCATCGGGCTCTCTCCCCAGAAGCGTGCGATAGCAAGCAGTTACGAAACGACGCGCTTCATCGCGCCGGTTTTCTTCGGACAACTGGCTCATTCAACCGATCTCCTCGCCAAGCTTGGGCGAAGGCAGTCCTTGATCTCTTTTTTAGATTGATAAGATCGCGCACGGCGCGTCTCACTCGTTTGATTCGCGGGACGGTGCAGTGGCGCGAATCAACGAATGCGATCCGCTCGGGAGGTGCCCGGCGACGCCCGTCGCAGGGCGCCGCCGTGCAGTTACAGCAAGTCCTAGGGAAACGCTGATTTCAAAGCGTTTCCCGTCCAGGCCAGCATCTCCCTAGTCTTCCGCGAGCAATGCCGCGTGGGCGGCCGCTAGACGTGCGACCGGTACCCGGGGTCCGGAGCAGCTCACGTAGTCGAGGCCCGCCTTCTGTGAGAAGGCGATGGATGCCGGGTGCCCGCCATGCTCGCCGCAGATGCCGACGTGCAGGTTCGGCTTGACCGAACGACCCCATTCGACCGCGAGCTGCATCAGCTTGCCGACACCCTTGACGTCGAGGACGTCGAACGGGTTGTCCTGCAGGATGCCGGACTGGTTGTAGAGGGGCAGGAACTTGTTCTCGGCATCCTCGCGCGAGAAGGAGAAGGTGGCCTGGGTCAGATCATTGGTCCCGAAGGAGAAGAACTCCGCCTCCTCGGCCAGTGACTCGGCGCGCATGCAGGCCCGTACGACCTCGATCATGGTGCCGAACTTGAAGCTCACCGGATGTCCGTAGGCCTGCGCGACCTGCTCGTGAATGGTGTCGACGAAAGACTTCACCTTGCGCAGCTCCTGCGCCGTGCAGACCTGCGGCACCTTGATCTGGGGATGCACCTCGATCCCCATCTTCGAGCACTCCGCGGCGGCCTCCAGAATCGCCCGGATCTGCATCTGATAAATCTCGGGGAAGGTGATGCCGAGGCGCACGCCGCGGTGTCCGAGCATCGGGTTGGTCTCGTAGAGTGCGCGCACCTTCTTCAGCATCGCCTCTTTCTTGGCGATGGCCTCCTCCACCATCGCCGGGTCCACCAGGCGGCGCATGACGTCGAAGTCGCTGCGCACTTTTTCCGGGGTGTGCAGCAGACCCATGGCACCCGCCAGCACGGTCATGCCGCGGGTCGTCTCGGCCAGACTGCGCAGCTCGCCAAGCTCGCGCTCCAGCACCTGCTCGTCCGGCAGGAACTCGTGGATCGGCGGGTCGAGCAGACGGATGGTCACCGGGTTGGGCGACATCACCTCGAACAGCTCGCGGAAATCCTTACGCTGCAGCGGCAACAGCCGGTCGAGGGCCTCCTGTCGCTGCTCCAGGGTGTCCGCGACGATCATCTCGATGACGATCGGCAGCCGCTCCACATCGTTGAACATGCGCTCGGTGCGCGCCAGGCCGATGCCGACCGCGCCGTACTTGCGCGCGCGGCGGGCGTCGTCGGGGGTATCCGCATTGGCCATGACCTTCAGCTTGGCGACCTCGTCCGCCCAACCCAACAGAATGCCGAGCTCGGGCGTGAAGTCCGGCTCGACGGTCGCGATCTCGCCCAGATAGACCTTGCCGTTGGAGCCGTCGATGGTGATGACGTCGCCTTCCTTGAAGGTGGTCTCGCCGACCACGGCGACGCGCCGGTTGACGTCGACGCTGATGCCTTCGGCGCCGGCCACGCAGGGCTTGCCCATACCGCGCGCGACCACCGCGGCATGTGAGGTCTTGCCGCCGCGCGAGGTCAGGATGCCCTCGGCGGCAAAGAAGCCGTGGATGTCCTCGGGCTTGGTCTCC
>JBGSTR010000803.1:0-7047 GCA_041736365.1 Chromatiaceae bacterium
CGGCGTGCGCCAGGCATCCGTCTGCCAGCACGGCAACCTGCTCCCAGGGTCGATCGCGCTCCGGGTTGCCGCGCAAGGCCTTGCCGCGGCAGGCGGTGAGGCAATCTCCACAGCGTGTACAGCCGTCTTCGGCGAGCCGCACCTCGGGAAATCCCGCGTCGCCGACCACGATGATTCGTTGCTCACAGGCGCGAATGCAGTCGCCGCAACGGTCGCAGGCACTCACGAAATCCGCCTCGGGCAACGCCCAGGGAGGGCGCAGCGCGGCGGCGCTCGGTCGCGCCCGGCCGCGCAATAAATCGCGGCGTGTTCGTTGCGCGACGCTCACCGGTCTGTCGGTCCTAAGGTGCATGCTGGAGGCTATTCCTATCGGTTGGCGGGTCGCCGGTACTTGAGGCAGATCAAGGAAACCCGGGGGACGACGGTTTGCTTGATTCAGGTCAAAGGCTTGCGTCGGCGCGCGACCGTTTATCCCATCACGCACGCGGCGGGCTCGGGGCTCGCGCCCTCGCCGTGGGCCCTGAGCCGGCATAGGGATGGAATCCGTACCGTACGCCGATCGACCTCGACCAGATCTTGTCGCGCCAGCTCGTGGAGCTCCCGTGAGAAGGTCTCGGCGCTGAGGTTCAAGCTCGAGGCGACCAGCGCCTTCGCGGCGGGCAGCGTCACCACCGCCCCCCCGCCCGACGCGCTGCAGGAGGCCTCGTTGAGGAGGAAGTCGATCAGGCGCTGACTCGCCGACATCAGGCAGCAGGCCTCGACGTCGTGGATCAGCTGGACGACATCGTGCGCCACCGAGCGCAGCAGGATCAGTGCAATCTCGGGCCAACGTGCAATGGCCTCGAGCAGCCGCTCGCGTCCCACGTGCAGCACCTCGGATTCGCACAGGGCCTGGGAGAACACCGGGTAGGGCTGATTGAGGATCGTGGCCGCCTGGCCGAAGATTCGCCCCGGCAGCACCAGATCCAGTACCCTCTCCGAGCCGTCGGCGGAGAGTGCGGCCAACTTAACGCGCCCCTTCAGCAGGCAGTAAAGACCGGTTGGGGGACCGCCGCGCTCATAGAGGATCTGGCCGCGCGAGGCGCAACGCAGATGGCTACCGCCCGCGAGGAAACGGGCGGCGGATTCGTCGAGCTCGCTCAACGCCGGGATCTGACGTAGCTGGGAGAGGAATGCGGCTGCCCGGTCTTTATCGTTCATTTGCTAGGCTCCGCAAAATTCGGCGGGGATGTCTGCGTGTCCGGATAGGTTGCAGATCAGTCTATCGGGGAGCCCGGGCGCTACAAGCGACCGCAAGTCCAATCGTTTCGTTCGGAAATACCTCTTTAGTGGTATCTAGGTGAATCCCATGCGCGCGCGAACTATCTGTTATAAAAGCGTAAATGACTTGTCGCCGGTATTGGCGGGTTGCGCAAACCGATGCGCCGGCACTTAGGTGGTACTACCTTTTTTCATCGAAACTCAAGGTCCAGTAGTGACCTATTGACCGAGGAAAAGTCGTTGCGTGTCGCGACCAAGCCCATACTCCTGAGCGTTGGCGTACTCATGGCCACCGTGGTCGTGCTGGCGATCGTCAGCATGCTCAGCTCGGTTTTCGTTGCCCAAACGAGCGACGGACTCGCCTCCGCGGTCAATCAATCCGGGTCGCTTCGGATGCAGTCTTACCGCATCGGCATGGCCTTGGCCGACACCAGCGTAACGCCGAGCGAGCAGGCCGCGCGGGTGGAGAGACTGGTGAGCGGTTTCGAGGCCCGGCTTGCCAGCCCGCGACTCTCGCGGGCGATTCCGACCCATGGAAGCAATGCAGTGCGGCAGGCCTACGAGAAGATCGCCGGGCTCTGGCGCCGCGACATGCGTCCATCGATCGACGAGCACTTGGCGGCCCTGCGGGCGGGTGAGGGCAGCGGTTTCACCGAGCCGCCGCCGGCGGAGTATCTGACCAATGTCGACGCGTTCGTCGCCGAGGTCGATGCCCTGGTAGGGTTGTTGGAGGAGGTCGCGGAGGGGCGGATCGACAACCTGCGCTTTATCCAGGGCGTATCGCTGCTGCTGACGGTGCTGGTGGTGGGCGTCACCATGACGGTCGTAACCCGCGGCGTCGTCGGTCCGCTCGGTGAGCTTCTCGAATGCGCCGATCGAGCGAGACGCGGTGATTTCTCCTGGCGTGCGGGCTTCACCGGCTCCAGCGAGCTGGGTCGGGTGGGCGTAGCGATGAACCTCATGGCGGAGGATCTCTCGCGCATGTACGCCGGTCTCGAGCAGCGAGTCTCGGAGAAGACCCGGGACCTGGAGCGAACCAACCACTCGTTGGAGCTGCTCTACCGGGTGAGCAAGACACTCAACGGGATGCCGGTCTCGCCACCGCAGCTCAAACAGGTGCTGAGCGACATCCAGCAGGGCCTGGACACGGGTCCGGTGACTCTGTGCCTACACAACGACCCGTTGTCGTCCCGCGGCCGTCTGACGGTGACCACCCGCAGCGACGGCGAGCAACGCGGCGCCTGCTCGACGCCCGGCTGTATGGCATGTCGCGAGGCCGAAACTCGGCACGAATTCTCGCTACCGATCGCGAGCGGCGGCAAGCGCTCGGTGGTGTCGTGGTCGGTCGACGATCAGGGCGAGCGCTTCGGCGTGCTGATCGTCGATCTCCGGGACGGGGAGGACCTTGCGACCTGGCAGCGCCGGCTGTTGGGGACCCTCGCCGGGCACATCGGCAAGACCCTGGCGCTCAACCTGCGCCAACACGAGGGGCGCCGCTTGGCGTTGCACGAGGAACGCGGCATCCTGGCGCGGGAGCTCCACGATTCGCTGGCGCAGTCGCTGTCCTACCTCAAGATCCAGGCGGCGCGCCTCGCCATGGCGTTGGAGGGCGACGATACGGCATCCGCACGCAGGATCCAGGGCGAGCTGCGCCAAGGGATCAGCAGCGCGTATCGCCAGCTGCGCGAGCTGCTGACGACCTTTCGTCTCAAGATGGACGGCCGCGGCCTCGAAGGCGCATTGGCGGCGACCATCGATGAGCTCGAGCAACGCAGCGTCACGGTCATCGAGCTCGACAACCGGCTGCCCGCCGCGCTGTTGTCGCCGAACGAGGAGATCCACGTCCTGCAGATTGTCCGGGAGGCACTTTCCAATGTTGTTCGTCACGCGCAAGCCGCGCATGCCCGGGTGCGGCTCACCATCGGGCCCGCCGGCGTGGAGGTGGATATCGCCGACGACGGCAGCGGGTTCGAGTCCGGGGCCGGGCGCGTCAACCATTACGGGCTTGCGATCATGCGCGAGCGGGCATTGACGCTCGGGGGTACGCTCGCCATCGAGGGCACGCCGGGCGCCGGTACCCGGGTGCAGTTGCGCTTTCAGCATCGGTCGTCCATGGAATCACCTTCGGAGCCACTCGCCGCGGCGGGGAGGGTTTGACTTGACCGATACTGCCCGAGCGCGCGTCGTGGTCATCGACGATCACCCATTGTTTCGCAAGGGCGTCGCGGATCTGATCGCGATGGCCCCGGAGCTCGAGCTGGTGGGCGAGGCGGCCGACGGCGAGAGCGGGCTGGAGATGGTCCGGCGCACGGCGCCCGATCTGATCCTGCTGGACCTGAATATGAAGGGACTCGACGGCCTTCAGACCCTACATCGCCTGCGCGACGAAAACGTGGACGCCAGGATCGTGATGCTGACCGTTTCCGACCATGAGGACGACGTAATCGGCGCGCTGCGCGGGGGAGCGGACGGCTATCTGCTCAAGGACATGGAGCCGGAGGACATCCTGGAGAGTATGCGCCACGCGACTTACGGACGACTGGTGCTCAGCGATCGGCTCAACGAGCTGGTGGCGCGCGCGCTGCGCGAAGACCCCAAGCCGAGACGACTCGATGAAGCCGGGCTCACGCCCCGCGAGGAGCAGATCGTCGGACTGTTGGAGAAGGGTTACAGCAATAAGCTGATCGCTCGCGATCTGGACCTCTCGGTGGGCACCGTCAAAGTGCACGTCAAGCACATCCTCCGCAAACTGGGACTTAGGACCCGGGTCGAGGCCGCGGTTTGGTCGGTCCACAGCCGCGCCGGCGGATAGCCGCGGGCAACCGGCACGGGCCGCTACAACGGCCGGTAGCTCAGCCGCTTCCCGGCGGCAACCCGAGATTCCAGCCCTATCCAGCGATCGTCGCCGTCGTACCAGAGGCTGATGTCGATGTCGTCGGCGGTCAGTCGATAGCGCGTGGCCGGCACTTGCCGTCCGCCAACCGTCAAGGTTTCCCGGCCATCGGCCACCACCGCCACGTCGACCCATTCACCGGACTGCGGATTGAGAAGCCTCGCCTGGTCGAGAATGCGCGGGTCCCAGTAGGCGAATGACATGGCGCAGCCGGGAATGCGCACCGGTTGCTCGCCGCCCGAGATCCGCAGCGTCCCGGCCTGCGACTCGCCGACCACGCGCGAGGTCTCGCCGTTGGCATCGGTGTGAGCGCGGATATCGATCAAGCATCCGTCGCTCCACCGTTCCGTGCTCTGGTGACGATAGCGATAGGCATTGAAAAACAAGACCTTCACATCGAACGCGGCGCTGCTGCGCATGACCGTCTCGGAGCCGCTTTTCTCGAAGCTGAAGCTGTGTGTCCCGATCGGCTCGTCATCGAGAAACACCTCGAAACGCAGGTTATCCGGCGCATTCGCAAGCGCCATGGATGCCGGCGCGATGCCCGCGACCAGCGACAACAGGACGAGCTTCGGAAGACTTCGCAGGAACGCTGAGACAACCATTTCGTTACTCCATCGGTGAGCTACGGTGCTAGTTGCAGATAGGGTGCGACGAGCGCCGAGACCGGAACCCGCGCGGTCAGGCGCTTCAAGAGCAGGTAGAGGCCGCCGAGCTTGCGGTGCAGGTAGAGGATGTCGGGCGGCGGGAGCCGGCCGAACCCCTGCTCGACCCGCAGCGACAGCACTTGTGCGCCGAGGCGCTCGCTGAGGTTCGATTGCGCGAAGTCGTAGCAGCCGGGTTGCCGGGTTGGAGCGGTTACGGTCGCCAGCAAGTCGACGACTGCCTTCCGGTAGCCCGCGGGATCCCCGCTCGCCATGTAGCCCACGCGCTCGGCGGCCGCCGCGGTTGCGCCATCGTCTTCGCCATGCGCCGCCGCGAGCAGCAAGCGCAAAGACTCGACCTGATCGGGCGCGTAGTGCTTGGTCGCGCCGAAGTCCAGGAGCACCAGCTCGTCTTCCTCGGCACGGTAGCGGAAGTTGGCGAAGTTCGGATCGGTCTGCGCCAGGCGCCAATCGAACAGCTCGCACAGCGCCAGCTCCAAGAGACGACTGCCGACCCGATCCCGCACCTCGGGCGATGCCGTGGTCAGCGACTCGATGGGAGCGCCGTCGATGAACTCCATCGCGAGCACCGTCCGGGTGGTCAAATCCTCGGCCACGTAGGGCACGCGCAGGCCGGAGCGGTTGCCGATCGCGGCCCTGTAGGCGCGCAGCTGCTCGGCCTCGAACAGGTAGTCCGCCTCCATGCGAAGCTGCACCTTGGCCTGTTCCAGCAACGGCTCGATCTCCAGGCCCGCCGGCAACAGCCGAAAGGTGCGCAGCAGCCCGGCGACGTTGTCGAGGTCGCTGTCGATGCTGCGGGCAATCCCCGGGTACTGGACCTTGATCGCCAAGCGCCGGCCGTCCTTGGTCTCGGCCTCGTGCACCTGTCCGATCGACGCCGCCGCGCACGGGGTGAAATTGAAGCGCTTGAAGCGGGTGTTCCATCCCGGTCCCCAGGCGTCGTCGAGCACCTGCGCGACCTGCCCAAGCGGCATCGCATGGGCGTTGTCGCGCAGGCCTGAAAGGATCTCCGGCAGTGGCTCCGGCAACAGGTCTCCCGCCTCCATGGACATGAGCTGTCCGAGCTTCATCGCGGCGCCACGCATCCGCGAGAGTCCTTCGCTCAGGCGCACGGCATTGCCGGGCGTCAGCAACAGATCGGCGGCCACGGGGCGCTTGCCCTTGCTCAACTGGCGCAGTCCCTCACCCATCGCGGCCCCCGCGATACCCGAGCCGAGGCGGCCCAGGTGCATGAGGCGCGAAAGGCGTGAAGTGGGGACCGGACTTGGATCTCTCATGAAGGGTGCTCGTAATGAATCGGAATCGTTCGCCGCGTCGCCGGGACTCAAGCCCGATCCAATGCCGCCCCCGGTGCGCCGCGACTCAGGCGCGACGCCACGACCAACAGTCCGGGGGTGAACACCGCCCAGCCCAGCGCCAGCAAGGTCATCGCCAGCGGCGGATCGTCGAAGCTGATACCGCCGAGTGCGGCGCCGGCACGGTACGCCAGAGGTCCGGCGACCGCGCCCAGCACGGCCGCCATCAGGTAGCGCCCCTGCAGCCAGCTAAGGGAGAGGTTGAGCGTGGTGGCAAAGAGCATCCACATCACCACAATCCAGACCGGGGCTGCCCGGGAAAAGAGCTGTCCCGGCGGGTAGGTGACCACGCCGGAAATCACCAGCAGGCTGTCCCACACGATACCTGTGAACGCGGCCGCGGCGATGAGCATCCACTCGTTCGCGGACGGGGCCATCCATCGCAGGTGCCAGAGGACGATCATCAAGCCGACGCCTGCGCCGATCCAAGGCAGGCCGTTTGCGCCGCCGAGCACACAGGCGAGCCAGCCGACCTGAAAGGCCAGGAAGTTGAGCAGCTTCGGGGGCATCTAGGTTCGCTCTTGGCAGTCGACTGGAAACAATTGGCGTTGGCAGCTGGCTGATTCGCACATCGCTTGAACATGGGTTGTTCAACAGCGATTAAAAGGCGGGTTGTGTCCCCGGTTCACCGAGATCGATCGCCAACGCACGGGAACAAAGAGCGTAAGTGCGGTATCGACTTAGGTCGGCGCTGGATGGACGGCGCCTAGCCTAGAAATAGACCAGGACAAAACCTAGTCGGTCGAATCACTCCAATGTGTGGGAGAACAGTCCGCCGACCAACGGCACCCACCGCCCCGAGGGTGCGCGGCGGCGGGTTTCGATGTGGTGATCGGCGCACCGGGGGCCGCGCAGGCCCCGTCGCCGGGCGTGG
>JBGSTR010000824.1:0-1514 GCA_041736365.1 Chromatiaceae bacterium
CGCCAGCCCTCGACCGGCGCCGAAGCGCGGGCCCAGCAGCACGCCGGCCCAATATCCACCCAATATCAACAACAGCGCGGCGAACGGCAGCCATAGCTGGCGCCATCCGCCTGCCGATCCTTCCGCGGAGGTACCGCGCCCGATCGATCCATCCGGACCGCCGACGCCCAAGGTGCGAATGGGCAGACCGGAGACCTGCCGAGCGCCCGCATCGACATTCCACCAAGGAACCTTGATCTCCGGCAGATGCAGGCGTCCGCCGGACTGTGGCACCAGGGTGTAATACTCGGTGCGCTTGCCGACCAGCTCGCGTCCGTCCCGCGACAGACTGTCGTCGCTCAGCGCCTGCTCGCGATAGATCCGAAAGTCGGGACTGTGCAGCTGATCCTCGAGGCTCGGCAATTGACTCGCCGTCGCGCCGGTCGCGGACATCTCCAGCGCCAACGTGATCGGCTGTCCGGCCTTGATGTCGTCGACTTGGTCGATCGACGCGTTGAGGCTCAGAGACTTCAGTGGTAGCCAAGGTTGCACCGAGCTCATGGCCGGACGCACCTGCAGCCGGATCGGGCGCTCGGTGACCGCCTGATAGCGCTCGCTTGCGCCGTAGGCGCCGGGTCGGGTGCCGTTGATGCGGATCGGGGGGAGCTCCAGGGTGCCGGCGCGCAACGGCGTGAGGCTTAACACGAACTCGTTGACGACCTCGCGTCGGCCGCTCCCGGCCGTCCGGTAGCTTGCCTCGGGGCCCTGCAGCTTGTGAAACAGGGCGTCTCCGTTTCCCGGTAGATCCAGATCGGCCTCGGTCAGGTTGCCGTCGCTGATCAGCTCCAATCGCAGCAGCAGGTTCTGCTGCACATAGGGTTGGGTCTCGTCCAGCGTCCACTCGAGCCGGGGCGGCGCCGCGGGTTGGCGCTGAGCGGGGGATTGGGCATAGCCGCCCTGCCAGCCGCCGGGCTGGTAACCCGGTTGGCCCGGTGCGGGGGTCGATTGATAGCCGGGCGCCTGACTCGGCGCGGGACTCGGCTGGTAGCTCGGCGGGACTCCCTGCGCGTTGCTCGGCGGTACCGGCGGAAATTGCCAGTTGGCGGGGGGTTGCCCGTACTGTCCGTATTGCCCGTATTGGCCCTGCGGCGGGGGGTAGGGCGCGTACGGCGGGTAGGTCCAGCCGCGGGCGCCACCGGCCACCAGCAAGAAGATCAAACCGCCGGCCGCCCGCAAAATCATCCGCGGCGGGCGCGGTCGCCGAATGCGGGCTGTCGCCGTGGCTACCATGGCCTGCTTTCCCGCAGCGGTCCGCCCGCTTCTTGCAACATGCGCATCTCTTCCAGCTTCATCTGATTGCTGATCAGCAGCGAAGGGTCTCCCTCCACCTGTCGCAGCCTCTGCTCGATCACCGCCATTCCCGGTCCCATGGCGGCCGCGCCGCCCAACGCCGGCGTGTTCCCCGGGGTGGCGTCCTCCGGCATGTCGGTCATCGGTTGCTGGCCGAGCTGATCGAAACGGTCGACCGCGTCGGC
>JBGSTR010000525.1:0-2528 GCA_041736365.1 Chromatiaceae bacterium
ACAGTCGGCCCCGCCGCCGTGCATACTTGGCTGCCGCGACCCGCAGCACCGGCCGCGGCGATTCACCGCCGGATCCTGCCGAGGATTTCATCATGCGCCTGACCATCCACTCGATCCTCCCGCTGCTCGCGACCCTGCTCGTCACGAGCGCGCCCGCGCCCGCGGCGGAGGACTTTGACGATGCCGTCGTTGCTCGGATCGAGCACCCGGACTGGTTCAAGGAAAGCTTCCTCAATCTGCAGGATGACCTGGCGGAGGCCCGAGAGGCCGGAAAGGACGGCCTGTTTCTGTTCTTTTCCACCCAGGGTTGCTCTTATTGCCACCTGTTCGTCGCGACCAGCCTCTCCGATCCGCGGATCGTCGCCCGTCTGCGGGAGCACTTCGACACACTTGGGCTCGAGATCTTCGACGACGCGGAGCTCACGGCCTTTGACGGCAAGGCGACGCGGGTCAAGCAGTTTGCCGTGGAGCAAGGGGTGGAGTTCGCCCCAACCCTATTGTTCTATGACCGGGAAGGGCGGCTGATTCTGCGCCTTACCGGCTATTACGATCCCGAGCGATTTGACCAAGCCCTGGATTATGTGATTGGCCGCCATTACCAACAGGAGCCGTTTCGAGCCTGGCTGGCGCATGAGACCGCCGCCGCTCCGCAAGGCGATGCGAACCTGATCGCCGATCCGCTCTTCGCCGCGCCTCCCTATGCACTCGACCGCACCCAAATGCCGGCCCAGCGCCCGCTGTTGGTGATCTTCGAGGTCCCCGCTTGCCCTCACTGCGAGCGCTTCCACGAAGAGGTGCTCCGGGACCCGGACGTGCGCCCGCTGCTCGCTGGCATGGACCTGGTTCGTCTCGATGCCACGGATCGGACCACACCGGTGCTTACTCCCGGCGGCGAGCGCACCACACCCGCCGATTGGTCCGAGCAGCAGGGCTTTACCCAATACCCGGCCCTGGTGTTTTTCGAAGAGGGGGGAGCACAGGTGCTGGAGACCGACGCCCTGGTGCTTAAGAGCCGCATGCTCAACTCCCTGGGCTTCGTAGCCGAACGTGCCTACGACAAGGGCTGGACCTATCAGCGTTACGCCCGCAGCCGGGCGGTCGCGAAGTCCGCCGCGGCGCGCGAGCAAGGTGGGGAATAGCCGCCGGGCTCGGTGCAGTCGGCTCTCCGTGTTTCTGCCCCCGGTCACCGAATTGCCTCGTCGTCGAGTTTCACCGACCTCGACAACCCGTTCCGGACCCGTAAGATTCGCGGGTGGCTGCCCGAATTTCACCCGACAAAAGGTCATTTGATGCGCCATCGATTCCGAACCCTTGGTGTTCCAGTGCTCGCGACCTTGGCCGGTGTTGCGGCTTGTACGCAGGAAACCGCCAGTCCAATCGAGCCAGCGGACTTCAGCTCACGTTTTCGCTGCGGGACGACGGAGGTGGAGGTCGGTTTTCTCGACCAGCGCACCCGAATGCGCATCGACGGCGAGACGATTGACCTCATCCAGGTCCGGGCGGCCTCGGGTGCGCGCTACGAGGCAGCGGAAGATCCGCAGACCTTCTTCTGGTCGAAAGGCGACACGGCGCTCGTCGGTTACGGCGGCGAGCAGCTGCCGGAATGCAGCGCAGTGGCGCCCGCGTCCGAAGCGCCGTTGAGTGCGCGTGGAAACGAGCCCGGTTGGTCGCTGGAGCTCGACGGGGACCGAGCTGTTGTGAATCTCGACCACGGCACTCGAACGATCGAGTCGCGCGTTACGCAGCGCCAGGTGGTTGGCGAGACGACGGTGGTTCGACTGGCGGACGAGGCAATCGCCATCTCGATTACCCCACATCTCTGCGCGGACGACATGAGCGGCATGCCGCACCCGTTCGGCGTTTCGATCGAGATGCCGAATCGGACCCTGTATGGATGCGGTGGCGAGCCGAGGACCCTATTGACCGGGCCCGCTTGGCGGGTCGAATCGATCGAGGGCGCGGCGGTGCCGGACGCGAGCCCGGTATCGATCGAGCTCACCGGAGACGGACAAATCGCGGGTAGCGGCGGCTGCAATCATTACACCGGCAGCTATTCGCTGACTGGCGAGGGTCTCTTCATCAGCCCGCTGGCAAGCACCGATACGGATTGCCCGGAGCGCGCTCAGCAGCTCGAGCAGCACCTCTTCTCGTTCCTGAAGGCGGTTATTCGTTTCGAGATCGACCCCGGCGGAGCCCTGATCCTCGTGACCGCCGAAGACCGGCGCCTGGTCGCCCGCCGCTAACGTCGTCGTCCCGGCAAGGATTGCCGGGACCCGGGCTACGGGGACGTCAGGATGTTGGAGAACGGCTCCAGCCGAAGCATGACAAGAGCGATTCACGGGAGATTTCCAATGCCGGGCCTTGTGGTTGGGACTGACGTAACCCTCCATGGAACCTGGATTCCGGCAATCCCTGCCGGAATGACGGACTGAACGGGGCAGGATCCGTCGCGGTTCACCAGGCTCGGGCGTATTGAACCGGCGGGGCGAGGGCGTCGGCGTGGCGGAGCGCGCGGGCGGCGCGCAGCG
>JBGSTR010000105.1:0-2341 GCA_041736365.1 Chromatiaceae bacterium
GCACGATGGCCCGGCCCATTGCGACGCGCTGGCGCTGGCCGCCGGATAGCGCCGCCGGTTTGCGATCCAGCAGCTCGGTGAGCTCCAGCAGGTCCGCCGCCCAGTGCACGCGCGCGGCGATCTCAGCTTGGGGAAGACGCGCGAGCTTGAGCGGGAACGCCATGTTCTCCCGCACCGTCATGTGCGGATAGATCGCGTAGCTCTGAAACACCATCGCCATGTTGCGATCTTTGGGGTCTCGTCCGCCGACCGGCTCGCCATCGACCAGAATCTCCCCGTCACTGGCCTGCTCCAGGCCGACGATCAGGTTTAGTAAGGTCGACTTGCCGCAGCCGGAGGGCCCGACCAGGACGAACAGCTCGCCGTCGGCGATGCGCAGATCCGTGCGCTGCACCGCCACCGTGCCGTCGGCGAAGCGCTTTTCGATCCCGTCGAGGATGATCTCGGCCATTGCTATCCCTTAACCGCGCCGGCCGTCAGCCCGGCGACGATGCGACGTTGAAAGAACAGGATCACCGCGATTACCGGCAGGGTGACCACCACCGAGGCGGCGGCGATGGCGCCGGTCGGCAGCTCGAAGCGCGAGGCCCCGGTAAAGAATGCGATGGCGACCGGCACGGTACGCGCCTGATTGGTGGAGGTTAGCGCCGCCGCGAACAGGAAGTCGTTCCAGGCGAAGATGAACACCAGGATTGCCGCCGTGAAGACGCCGGGCAGGGTCAGCGGCGCAATCACGTGCACGAAGGCCTGAAACCGGGTGGCGCCGTCGACCCGGGCCGCCTTCTCCAGCTCCCACGGCACCTCGCGAAAGAAGGCCACCAGGATCCATATCGCCAGCGGCAAGGTCAGGGTCATATAGGGCAGCACCAATCCGGCACGGGTGTCGAACAGACCCAGCGTGCGCCACAGGTCGAACAGCGGCCCGACCAGTGCAATGGCCGGGAAGATCGAAATCGCCAGTGCGGCAGCCAGGATCAACCGGCGACCGCGGAACCGCAAACGCGCGACGGCGTAGGCGGCAAGCACCGCCAGCGCCACCGAGAACAGGGTCGCGACGGACGCGACCGCGAGTGAATTCCACAGCGCGGCGGGAAACTGCGCGTCCGCGAAGATTGACCGATAGTGCTCGAGAGTCATCGTTCGGGGGATGAGTCGCCCATCGTTGAGGTCGGCCGCCGGCTTGAGCGACAGGACGACGATCCACAGCATCGGCAGCAGTGCCCAGCCAACGGCCAGCAGTCCCGCCGAGCGCCACAGCAGGGCCTCGCGCCAATTCACCGCGCGGTCGCTCATTGGTGTTCCTCCCGCCGACTGCCGAGAGCCTTGATGAAGACCAGGGCGATCACGAGGGCGAACAGAAAGATCAACACGGATACGGCCGAGCCGAGGCCGAGGTTGAGCCGCGCAATCAGCGTCTGGTAGCCGACGATGGAAACGGTCTCCGTACCCTGTGCGCCGCGGGTCTGGATATACACCGTGTCAAAGATGCGAAACGCGTCCAGGGTGCGGAACAGAAGCGCGACCAGGATGGTCGGGCGCATCAACGGCAGGGTGATGGCGAAGAAACGCTGGACGCTGGAGGCCCCATCGACGCGGGCCGCGCGCAGGAGGTCCACCGGGATCTGCGTCAGGCCGGCCAGCAGCAACAGGGCCATGAAGGGCGTGGTCTTCCAGACCTCGGTGAGAATGATCACCAGCAAGGCGCTCCAACGTTCGGCGAGCCAGGCGCGATCCAGGTCGAACAAGGGGTTAACAAATCCAGTCACCGGATCGAAGGCGAATTTCCAGGCCAGTGCCGCCACCACGGTAATGATTGCGTAGGGCACGAGGATCGAGGCGCGCACCGTGCGGCGCAGAAAGAGCGCGCGGTGCATCACCAGCGCGAGCCCCATGCCAAGCACCAGCTCGATCGACACCGACCCGATGGTAATGAGCAGGGTGTTGCCCAGCGACTGCCACCAGACATCGGAGCCGAGCACGCTGGCGTAGTTTGCCAGTCCGACGAAGGCCCGTTGGTCCGGAAAACGCAGGTCGTTGCGAAACAGGGATAGCCACACCGCATAGAGGATGGGATACGCCGTCACCAGCAGCATCGAGAGCAGGGCCGGCGCCGACAAGATCCAGCCGAGCCGTACTTCCGATGGGTCGCGTCCGCGGCTCACAGCAGACCCTCCGAGCGCAGTGCTCGGCCGATCGCCGCCCGCAGCTCAGCGGCGTCGCGCTCAGGGTCGATCTCCCGCATCGGGTGCAGCAAGCGGCTGATGGCGAGCGAGACGTCGTTGTACAGCGGCGTCTGGGGCCGCTGCACGCCGTCGGCCAGGGTCTCGCGCAGCAGGTCGGC
>JBGSTR010000125.1:0-2173 GCA_041736365.1 Chromatiaceae bacterium
CGCGCCTCGAGGCCGCGCGCCGAACACTGATCCTCGCCGAGCCCTTGGTCGCCCTCGATCCTTCCGCACACAGCGCTGGTCATTTGGCGTATCTGGCAGGCTGGGTACCCGCGCGCGCATTCGCCGGCCTGGAGCACCGCCTCGCCGCGAGCTTGACCCAGCCCTTCGAGCTGAAGGGACGCGATCCCTTGCCCGAGGAGCGCAGGCTGGTGCCGACGGTGCCCGTGCGCAGCCGGCTGCTCGCGCCCTTCGCCATGTTGGTCAAGCAGTACGGCATCCCCGAGTACGGCGAGGTCGACCCGACCCCGTTGTTCGCGGTGACTTTCCTGTTGATGTTCGGCAGCATGTTCGGCGACGTCGGCCAGGGCGCCGTGATCGCCGTGCTTGCCTGGGTATTTCGCGCGCGGCTGGGTCGCTTCTGGCTGTTCGGCGTGATGGCCGGTGCGGCCTCGGTGGTCTTCGGGTTCCTGTACGGAAGTGTCTTCGGCTACGAGCACGTGCTTCCGGCGCTGTGGATGAGCCCGCTCCACGATCCGATCCTGATGCTGAAGATCGCCCTGGCCTGGGGCGTCGTGTTTCTCACCGTCGCCTGCCTGCTCGCCATCTACAACCGGCTGGTGGTGCGCAACTGGTACGGGGCCGTGTTCGGTCACCACGGTATCGTCAACCTGGTGTTCTACCTTTCCTTGGTCTGGGGTGGCCTCAACCTGGCGACCTCGGGCCACTTCGGCCTGCTGCCGGCAGTCCTAGTGGTCGGCGCGCTCGCCGCGCTCGCCTGGTATGCCTGGGTGCGCATGGAGGCGCCGGTGGGCGAGAAGATCTTGGTGGTGTTCATCGAGACCCTGGAAACCGTCATCGGCTATACCTCCAATACCCTGTCCTTCCTGCGCGTCGCGGCCTTCAGTCTCAACCACGTCGCCTTGTCCATCGCCGTGTTCACCCTGGCCGGGATGATGGGCGCCTTCGGCTACGTGGTGACCGTCATCCTCGGCAATATCTTCGTGCTGGTGCTCGAGGGCGGGATCGTGCTGATCCAGGTCATGCGGCTGCAGTACTACGAGGGTTTTTCGCGCTACTTCTCCGGCGAGGGGCACGAATTCGCGCCGCTGCGCCTGAGGACCGGCACCGCAAAGGCGCCGGGTGCATGAGCGACCACTGCCGGAGCATCGAAACCAAGAGCTGAAATCCGTCCTAATACAAACCTGCCGCGCGGGCGGCTTGGCGCATTCCAACCAAACCTGAACAAGGAGCTGAACATGTACTGGCTCGTCGCAATGATGTCACTCGCTATCGTCGGCCTGATCTTCGCCGGCGTCGTCCTGGAGATGCGCCCCGCGCTCGCGAGCCGGATCCGGCCTTGGTATCGGCCCGCGATGGGCACTCAGCTCATCGTCTTCGTCGGCGCCCAGCTCGGTCTGCTGCTGCTCGGTATCAACGACGTCATGGCCCAGCCCGAGGCCACGGTGACGGTTGCGGAGACCATCAACGAGATGTCCACCGGCATGGGTCTCGCCATCATCGGCGCGGGCATTCCGACCGGTCTCTCGACCATCGGGGCGGGCATCGCGGTTGGCCCGATCGGCGCCGCCTCCCTCGCGGCCATCACCGAGAAGCCCGAGACCCTCGGACGCACCCTGATCTACCTGGGTCTCGCCGAGGGCATCGCGATCTACGGTCTCGTGATCTCGATTCTGTTGTTGAACAAGATCTGAATTCGCAAGAACAGGCCCCGCCCCGGCTTCCTTAAGAGAACCCATCGAAGTGGATACCAACCTCGAACCGGAACAGCCGACCCGCATGCTGTTTCTCGGCGAGCACAGCCTGGCGGAGGGCTTTCGACTCATCGGCTTCGAGACCTATCGCAACCCGGACGTGGCGGAGGTCGATCGGATCTTTCGCGACCTCGAGCGGAGCCGCGAGCGGGCCTTCGTCGTGGTGGACGACGCGGTGATGCAGTTCGACGCGCCGAGCCTAAAGCTCGCCCGGCGCGAGGGTGGACGGGTGGTCGTGATCGCGGTGCCCGCGCTGAATGCCCCGACACGGCTGACGAGCGATGTCGCCGATCGACTCGCCGCGCTGTTCGGTGGTGCAACCCTTGAAACCGAGGATCGACCGTGAATCAGGTACAAGATCTGGAACGTGCCATCCTGGCGCGCGCCGAACGGCTGGCGGC